>JBKJTD010000142.1:0-8695 GCA_046590915.1 Vicinamibacterales bacterium | reverse complement strand
CCGGCTGCATCGATTGGTCCGCGCCGGAGTTGAGCACGTTGAAGAAGCGCGACCCGATGCCTTCGGTGCGTCCAGCCGAGTCACTGACGCTCCACGCAATCGTGTGCAGGCCGTTGGCCAGCGTCGCCGTGTTGAACGAGTAGACGCCGATGGCGGCCCTCGCCGCATCCAGATTCCGGAACAGCGTCGCGTTCGCCGTGCGCGCGGTCAACACCGCCTTCGGCGTCGCGTTGCCGAAGATGTTCGACACGTCGTCATTGCAGAACACCCCGGCGGGCACGGGGTTGCCCACCGAACCGCGACACTGGTTGTACGCCACCAGAGCCACCGGCAATGAGTCGATGAACACCGTCATCGTCGAGCCGTTGGTCGGGATGAGGATCTCGCCGGTGTCGCCGCCGGTCGTATTGTTGTCCGGCGTCAGTGCCCAGCCGAAGTTGTTGAGGACGCCGCTGACAGTCTGGCCCTGGCCTGGCGTATCGATCGCGCCGAATGGCTTCGCGATCGTCGCGTTCGCCATGGTTATCTGGGTCGGGACCGCGAAGTCCACGCTCGCCGGGTCGGAGGATCGGCCCAGGAGTTTCCTGTTGCCTTCCACGTCGGTCGCCACCGCATAGAGCGTGAGCGGCCCCTGGCCGCCGTAAGGCTGCTGGGTGGTCACCTGCGGCAACATCGACGTCAGCATCAGGAAACCCCAGCCCGCTCGGTTGTTTTGCGGGTAGGTGGCGAACGCCCCTTCGACGTCGGTGCGGGCGCCGGCGAGAAACGCCGCGTCACCCACCTCGACCACGTTGTGGCCGAGCACCACTTGGCAGCTTGCCTGATTATCAAAGGAGAGGCAGTTGCGATAAATTTTTACGCCGGTAACACCGATGTTGTCGAGGACCCAGCCCGTGACGCCAATCGCGCCTTGGACGCCCACGTAGTTCTGCGCGGGCGTGTCCACTTGACCAAACGGCGCCGTCGTGGCGGCCGTCTCCTGCTGCACATGCAGCCGCACAGCCACGGTTGTCGTGGTCCCCGCGTTGGATGCAGCAAGCGTAATCGTGCCCGACAGACTGGTGGAGCCGGCGATCACATTGCTTGGATTCACGATACTCACCCCGAAAGTACCTGCTCCCGTGCCTGTTCCGTTCGTGATCTGAATCCACGACTGGTTCGCGGTGGCGGTCCATTGCGGTACCGGGGCACCAGCGTAAGTCACGGTCACTGTCTGAGTACCAGTGACCGAAGAGATGGTGCCATTCGCGTTCGATGTCACGGCCGCGAAGACGAGAGCGGAGGGACTACGTCCCAGAGACGGGACCCGCGGCGTCACGGCTGCCGACGCGGTGCTACTGGCGCCAGTGCCCACGGCGTTGGTCGCAGCGACCGTGAATGTGTAGGACGTGCCGTTGGCCAGCCCGGTGACCACCAGCGGACTACTGCTGCCGCTGGCGGTCGCGCCCCCAGGCGAGGCAGTTGCCGTATATCCCGTGATTGCCCTGCCCCCGTTACTGGACGGCGCGGTGAAACTGACCGTCACGTGGCCATCGCCAGCGACGGCACTGATCCCCGTTGGTGCGCCGGGGGCGACCCGCGGGACAGGTGTGGCGAGCACGAACTTGTCGTTGAGGACGCCAACAATCTGGCCGGCATTGTTGATCCCGAACGCGTCACTCAACGCGTTCGTGCCGTCGCTGATCTTCCGGGCTGCGGTCGGGTCTCCGGCAGGCATCAAAAAGGCGGACAGGGGGCTGCCGCCCCCGTAGTAGTGGCCGACGATGTCTCGGTTGAAATTGATGGCGGACGGCTCGGTCAGGGAGGCGCCAGGCACGTCGACTGTCGAATACGAGCCCAGGCTGAACAGGAAACCGTGATTGTAGCCGTCGTTACGCGTGTTGTAGAAACCGACGACATCCATGTCAAAGCGATCGTTGATCCCGCGCCCGTCCGTCTGCGTGGCACCCGGGTAATCAATGACGGTCGAATCACGAAAACCGCGGTACTTCCCGCTGGCATCGAGGTAGTCACCCGTGATCACGTTCACGTTGTTGATGCCCCAGGGGTCGGGCGAGCCGGTGTAGCAGGCGGCCGGACACGTGAGGATCGTGGCGCCGCCGCCGTCCGGCATCACGAAACCGAAAAACCCCACGCTAGATCCCGTCGCCCGGTTGCACGGCTGACTCGCGCAGAACACGATGCCAATAGTGCCCGTGATCACCCCGATGTCGTTGATCGCCCGTGGGATGACATTCATGATCGCGCACGCGCCGAACTTACGACAGAGCGAGGACACCGGCTCCTGACTGAGGACGGACGGGTTGACGACCAGTGGCGCCCACGTGCCCTTGGACCACTTGAATCCATGAATGTCACCGCCGTCGATTGGCAACCTCGTGACGTATGCTCCCACGATATCGCCGTTGTTGTTGATGCCCCCGCCTCCGAGATAGGGTCCAAGCGCCATGCCGGGAATCCCGAGTTCTATGAACGAGTAATCCGCAGGTGCAGGAAGTGCAGGGGCCTGCATCGCCGCGCGTTCGCTCAAGACCGTCAGCGACAGCAACGCGCCGATAACGACGACGAAAAGCCTTCGAGCCATCAAGATAACCATGGAAATATCGGAAGTGGCCGGGAGAGTAAGAGACCCCAGAAAAGTTGAGCTTAGACGCAGTCGTTCGGACCGTCAAGGAACGCGTGATTGAGGTTGATCCGGCTGCGTGGACAGCCGCGTCGCTATGTTCGCGGATCTCTACGGGAACAAGTGGGATTTGATTGAGCCGGCGGATGGGAGCTGAGTCGAAGCCACTATCGCCCGGATCGGGAGCGTGCAATAAGCAGGGCGGCCAAAGCCGCCCTGCGAGACAGGCCTAGAATCGGATGCCGAATCCGATCGACAGGATCGGGTAGAACGTGACGCGATCGACGTTGTCTTGCAACTCCAACCGCGCCTTCTTCACGTCGACCTGGATGGTGGGGTCGGTGCTGACATCGCGGCAGTTCGAGCCGTTGAGCGCGCACGCACTGCCCGTGAACAAAAGGCTGGAGGTCGCAGTGCCCTGAAAGATCACGCCAATTTCAAATGGCACACTGAACCGCCGGCTGCGCGGCACGAGATTGCCCCAGCCGATCAGCAGTGCGGGACGGGTGGACGGCACGGTAACCTGGCCACCGATCCTCAGAGGATTCGCCGGGTTGCTGCGGTAAGTCGTGTCGCCAATGTCGATCGTCTGAGTCGAAGGCACCAATGCGGCGAGTGACACCTTGTTCCCGTTGGCGAGAACCAGACCGGGGCTGATGTGAAATCCGCCGCCGAACGGGAACCAGTCGAGGTACGCGTGGCCTGACTTGAAGTCGAGCGTGCCGACGTACGTGATGTTGTTGTCGCTGTCTTCGAAGTCTCGCGTCATCTTGAACAGGTCGAATCCGCCGCGCACGTTGAGGCGGTCGTTGACCTTGACCGCCACGTCGGCGCCGAAGCCGAGTGTCGACGCGCGCAGGGCAATGCCGATGCGACCTGGGGAAGCCCCTGACGACATCTGTGACGCGGCCGGCGGTGGCGGAGGCGGCGTATCTTGCGCGAACGCGCGACCGGCGCTGAGCAGCGACACAACGATGGTGGTGGCGACGACGACCGACGCGGTTCTACGTGTACGCATGGCGGAAGATTGGGCCGATCGCCGCTTGATGTCAACGAAAAAGTTGTGGCCTGGCATAGTGGGTGGCGAAACATGTGGCAACGTCTGCTGGCGCGCGCCCCCACGACTCTACTGTCTTGGTTGCGCATAGGTTGCGTCCCGTTGCCGCGATCTGCCCCATTCTGCAACGCGCAGAGATCGCAATCGCTCAATTTCCTAACGTTTTCTGACCACGAAGGCGCTTCGTAATCAGCAGGTCGTAGGTTCGAGTCCTATCGCCGGCGCCAATAAATCCTGGAAAAATACAGAAGTCCAGAGGTCCAAGGGTCCAGTGTCCAATGGCTCGGAGACGTCTACCGTAGCCACCGGCTATCCTCGCCGAGGAACATCAAATGCCATCCCCCACCGCACGTCCTCGCCGCCCTCGAAACCATGCGTCAGACGCTGTACGGTTATGACCCGGCTCCAGGCCGACTTCAAAGACTTCTTGAAATCGCTCAACGCCAACCGCGTTGAGTATCTGCTCATCGGCGGGTGGTGGACTCGACGTGCCAGGCGCGTCGGGTGGATGCACTGATCGACGGTCTGCCCGTGCCCGTCATCGACCTCGCAAGTTTGCGACGGAATAAAAGGGCCTCCGGCAGATTCAAGGACCTCGATGATCGTGAGAACCTCCCCCCAGCTGACGAGGAGCCGGAATCCCAGCTCTGATTCAGCCCGGCGTCAGAGACGCCGATCTCCAAGAACGCGTCCGAGGGGTAGCAGGCATTACACTTTCGAGAGATGTCTCGCGACTGGCTGTTTCGAATCTCCATTCGCGGACGTGCAGCGCTGCTGACGTCCGTGCTGGTCGCGGTCGCGCTGGGCGCGTTCACATGGGTCACCATCGTACGCGTGCAGACTGACCTCATCACCCGCGGCCTCGAACGCGCCGAGTCAGCGGCGGCGTCGCTGGCGACGCAGACCGCGCAGAACACGCAACAAGGGCTGAACCGGCTGACGCAGGTCGCCACTGGGGCTGTCGTGCGCGACTTCCTTCGCACGCCGGGCGATGCCGCTCGGGCCGCAGTGGTCGCGGCCGCGAAAAGCCCGGCCGCAGCCACCCAGCAGGAAGAAACGATCACCATCTGGGATCCCAATGGCCGGCGGGTGCTCGATGACGTCGTCAATGCGCCGTCGCGGACGATTCCTCCGGAGGACGGTCCCCCCTCGGCGGTGGGATTGACACCGCTTCACGTGTACGGTGACGTGCTGTTTACGCGGAGCGTTGCGGAAATTCCTGCCGATCCGACACGCCCAGATGAGGGCCCCGGCTATCTGGTGCTCTCCCGCGCGGTCCGAGCCACGACAAGTTCCAGCGTCATCAATCGCGTCGTCGGCGATGAAGCGACCGTCCTCATCGGCAATCGGTCCGGGTCGGCCTGGTCGGACCTCGCTCGGGTCGTGCGCGCGCCGCAGATCGACCTGAGCGAGCGCGGCGGCCGCGAGTTTTTGAGTGGCGACGGCAAACGCATGATCGGCGCGACCGCCGACATCCCAGACACGCCGTGGGTCCTGCTCATTGCGTTTCCCCGCGGAGTCATCCTGGCGCCCTCGTGGCAGTTGTTGGGGGTCCTGACGATCGCCAGTCTGGTGATCGTTGGCCTGGCGACACTCGCTGCCCGCGCCCTCAGCAAACGTGTGACGGAGCCGCTGGCCGAATTGACTCTCGCCGTGCAGGCGATGGAACACGGTGATTATTCACGGCGGGTCCTGGCGCAGCGCCAGGATGAGCTCGGAGCATTGACCCGGGCGTTCAACGCGATGGCACACCGCGTGGAGTCTGGCCGCCACGCCTTGGAAGCACACGCGCAGGAACTGTCCGTGTCGCGAGAGGCCGCCAAGCGCGCGAACGAATCCAAGGATGAGTTCCTCGCGGTCCTGTCGCATGAGCTGCGCACACCGCTGAACGCGATTCTGGGCTGGTGCCAGATGCTGCAGAGCGGCGTGCAACCGCCGGGTGGTTCCGCACACGGGGTGGCTGTCATCGAACGTAATGCCATGGCGCAGCTTCGACTGATCGAGGACCTGCTCGACGTCTCCCGCATCGTCACCGGCCAGTTCGTGCTTGAAAAACAGCGTGTGGACGTCAGCGAGATTGTGCAGGCGGCTGTGGAATCGCTGCAGCCAACCGTGGTGGCCAAAAACGTTTCGGTCGTGACACATCCCGCTCCCCCTGCCGATCGCAGGGTTGTGCATGGGGACGCGAACCGCCTTCAGCAGACCGTGTGGAATCTGCTGTCGAATGCGGCGAAGTTCACGCCGCCGGGTGGATCCATTCACATCGAGATGAATCCGCGCGAGTCGGGCATCGAGATCGCGGTGCGCGATGACGGGGAAGGCATCAGCGCTTCTGCGCTTCCGTTGATTTTTGACCGCTTGCAGCAGGGGGACAACGGCGCGGCCCGCAAGCACGGCGGCCTCGGACTTGGATTGGCGATCGTGCGCCAGATCGTCGAACTGCATCACGGGACGGTGTCGGCCGAGAGCGACGGCCCAGGCCGCGGCGCCACATTTCGCATCAACCTGCCCACGACGTCAGCCGCCCCCGGGGATTCCCCTGCGCCTGGTTCCCGCCTTGCCCTCCCTGCATCCGAACCGGCAACACGCGACGACCATCCGCTCGCGGGTCGGAGCATTCTCGTAGTCGAAGACAGCCCCGATGCCAGAGACGTGATGGAGCTCTTGCTGACAAGCGCTGGGGCCGTGGTGGCCATCGCCGAAGACGGCGCTGCCGGGCTCGCCTGGTTATCAGCGAACACGGTCGACGTGATTGTCAGTGACATCGGCATGCCCGGCATGGACGGCTGGGAGATGATGCGGCGCGTGCGGGCACTCCCGAATTCACCCGCAGCGACAGTGCCCGCGGTGGCGCTGACCGCGCATGTGACCCCTTCGGACCGGGAACGCTCAATGGCTGCAGGATTCCAGGAGCACTTGCCTAAACCTGTCGACATCGACGAGTTGTTTCGCGTACTCACCCGGCTCGCCTAGGCGCGGCTCAAGCCGACGCGCTACGTGAAACCGGCGAGGAACGGCGCTACGTCGGCGGCGGAGTGCCACCCGATACCGGTGGCCACTCCGCCCGACGAATGCGAAATCCGTTTACCTCTTCACTAGTGCGGGAGTTCTCTTTGACGGGGTTGCTTTCACCGCCAACACGTCCTCGTCTTCGTCGTCTTCTTCGTCCTCGTCATCTTCGTCGTCGGACTCGTCAGCACGGACCGCCGCTGCGTTCACGCCGCCTTCGGCGAGCCCAGACAGCTTCTGGTCTGCCGCCTTCTCCTCATCAAGCGTCTCCTGCAGGAGCGCGGCGACTTCGGACTGACCCAGCGCAGTTGCCCACGCGACGAGGGTGCCGTACGCGGCCATCTCATAGTGCTCTGCGCGTTGGCCGCCAGCGATCAGGCACGCATCCATCGTGGAGGCGTCGAAGTCCTCCTCCATGATGGAAGAACCCTCTTCGATAATGCCGGCCATGCCGTCACAGCGCTTGCCGCGAACTTTTTCGTCCAGCAGTTCGAACACCTGAACCAAACGCTCGATCTGCGCTTCGGTTTCAACGAGGTGGCTTGCGAAGGCTTCCTTCAGCTCGGGCGCGGTCGCGGCCTTCGCCATCTTTGGCAGCGCTTTGGTAAGTTGGCGCTCCGCGTCATATGTGTCGCGGACTTCGTCCACGAATGCGTCGTGCAGATTCTTCATGATGAACTCCTGATGATTTTTCGCAAAGTTGCACCCGCTATAGCTGCAAGACATTTGCCAACTCAGTGATATCAGAACCGCTGAATTATGCGGCCGCGAGTGTCGTGACATTACCCACTCTGGCTCGCACGATGTCCAAAAGCAGTGCGCCGTCCCGGACCTACTGATCGAGCGCCTGGCGCACACGTTCTCCGAGGGTCGACACCGAGAACGGTTTTTGAATCAAATTCGAGTTGGCGTCCACCAAAACCTGATACGCGGCGACATCGCCGGTGTAGCCTGACGCAAAGAGCACGCGCAAGCCGGGCAGCATCGCTCGTGCATGTTCCGCGAGTTCGCCACCGTTCATGCCGGGCAGCACAACATCGGTCAGCAACAGGTCAACGGACACTGTGAGGCGCCTCAGGATCTCCAGGGCTGTCTCGCCGTCCTCGGCGGTCGTCACCTGATAACCCAAAGAGCCAAGCATGCGGGCGGCAATGTCACGCACAGCGGCCTGATCCTCCACGAGCAAAATATGCTCGTGCCCGCCTGATGTCGCGTGCGCCACTGGAAGCACCTGCACGCCGGTGCCACGCGCCTTCGGCAGAAACACCTTGAAGCTCGATCCGACACCGAGCTCCGAATACACCTCGATGTGTCCGCCAGCCTGCGACACGATGCCGTAGCAGGTGGCCAGCCCGAGTCCGGTACCGCGGCCGGGCCCTTTGGTCGTGAAAAACGGCTCGAAGATACGGCTGCGCACTTCCTCCGACATGCCGACACCGGAATCATTCACCGACAGGACGCAGTAGTCGCCCGGCGCGAGGGTGGCGTGCGCGGCGCCATCGTCATCACCAAGTTGGACCGACCTCAGTTCGATGGTGAGCAGCCCACCCTGAGGCATGGCATCGCGGGCGTTCACGGCGAGGTTGATCAGCAGTTGCTCGATTTGGCTCCGATCGGCACGCACCGGCATGGGGTCGGCCGGGAGACGGGACTGCAGGTGCACGTCCTCACCAATAAGGCGATCCAACATGCGCTCTACATCGGTCACCAGTTCGCTCAAATCAAAGATCGTGGGTTCCACGATCTGCTGGCGGGAGAACGACAGCAACTGTCGGGTGAGCTGGCCGGCGCTTGAGGAAATCAGCAAAGCCGGACACCGCGCCGGTCAGCTCACACGGCAGTTGCTGTCGTTCTCCCGCCAGCAGATCGTGGAACCCTCGATTTTTGATCTGAGCGAACTGGTGACCGATGTGGAGCGCATGTTGGATCGCCTCATTGGTGAGGACGTGCGTTTGCAGTCCCGGCTCCCGCCCGACCCCATGCCGGTGCGTGCCGATCGGAGCCAG
>JBKJTD010000221.1:0-15557 GCA_046590915.1 Vicinamibacterales bacterium | reverse complement strand
GGCGGCGACCTTGCGCGCAGTGCCGATGCGGGTACAGACCGATGCCACCACAAACGTCGCGATGAGCAACCCCCATGCGGACCACCCCCCGCCGAGCACAACCACGGTGCCGATCGCGAGACCGGTGAGTGCGCCCGAGGCGGTAACCGTCCGCGCGAGCAGGCCGGTCAAGGCTACCGCTCCATTGGCCTTGATCGCCGTCGCTGCGATGGCGGCAATGGCCGGCACTCTCGCCTCCATCACCTGTGGGTCAATCAAGGTGGACGACCAGAGGACAAACGCGGCCGACACCGGCACAGAGAGGTTATCGTCGAGCCGAATCGGAATCGTCTCAACGAGGGCAGCGACCACCGACGCTGCGACGGCCCACCACAGCCATGGGGTCGGCGCATCACCGGTCGTCCAGAGCAGCAGCCCCACAGACCCCAGTGACGCGGCGACCATGAACGCGATCAGACCGGCCACTGATTTATCGTGGTTCCACGGCAGACGCGGAGATCGAATCGTGGTTCCCACCAGGGTCGCCATGCCATCGCCGGCTGCGAGAATGCCCCAGCTTGCGGCGGCAAGGTCCAGGCGCTCACGGAACACGAGGATGAGTCCAAGCACGGCCAGCGGGTAGATGACGATTCCAGACGTCCACGGCTGATCACGATCACCCGGCCGGAAGACTCGATCGGTCAGCCGCGGCAGCACGAACAGATTGAACAGAATGGCGGCCACGGCCATGGCGGCCGCTTGCGGCCAACTGAGAAATTTCAGAGTCAGCGCAATTGCGCCGACACCAATGTGTACCAGCTGGCGCGGGACTTCAGATCGGTTCACCGCGTGACCTCGGTCCTCCACCACGCGAGCGTGTCGGCCAGCGTCACCTCGATTGGAATCGTCGGCGTCCATCCCAGCGCCGCAGTCAGACGCGCGTGGCTGCCGAGCAACAACGGCGTGTCACTGGGCCGCATCCGATCGGGATCGGTGGAAGTCGTGATGGGGACCGACGCGAGGCCGAGGAGTGTGTTCAGGAGGTCGCCGATCCGATTGGCTGTGCCTGAACACACGTTCCATGCACTGCCGGCCGTGGCATCGTCCATGATGCGCAGGTAGGCGGCGACGACGTCGCGGACATCGGTCAGGTCGCGGCGTGCGTCAAGATTGCCGACGCGAAGATCGGGGGCCATCATCCCGTGTTCGATGAGCGCAATCTGACGGCAGAAACTGGCAATCGCAAAACTCGGGTCCTGACCGGGGCCGATGTGATTAAACGGTCGCGCCACCACGACATTGAGGCCGTCCTCGCCGACGGTCAAGCGTGCGAGTTGATCCTGCGCGAGCTTCGAGAGCCCGTACGGACTGGAGGGGACCAAGGCGGCATCCTCATCAAGTGCCTCAGGGCCAGGCTTGTAGATCATTCCTGAGGTCACGACCAGCACGCGACACGTCGGGTGTTCGTGACGCACCGCTTCGAGCAGGTGATGGGTGCCCAGCACATTCACCTGCAGGGTGGGGAGGGAATTTTTCCACGAGTCGCCGACATGGGGAGCGCCGGCCAGATGGAAGATCCTCGCCGGCCGGCTTTCGGCAATTGCTCGTCGTACGCCGTCACGGTCGAGCACATCGACGACGTGCACCGATTCGTTGATCGGGTGGCCTCCATGGGGCTGACGCTGCCACGCGACCGGCGAGTCGCCGCGTGCCCGCAGGGCCTGTAACAGGTGTCGGCCGACAAAACCCGTCGCGCCCGTAACAATCGTCTGGCCGCTGGGGACCACGCGTCTCAGGCTCCGGCGCGGGCGCCGTATTGCGCGGCGTAGTACGCCTTGAAGGCGGCGTCCTGTTCCTTGATGGGACGCCACCACGCTTCGTTGTCCTGATACCACTGCACCGTGGCGGCGAGGCCTTCTTCAAACGGCACTGTGGGCGCCCAGCCGAGCGACTGCAGCTTCTTCGTGTCGAGAGCGTAGCGGCGATCGTGGCCGGGCCGGTCAGCGACGGGTGTAATCAACGTCCGCGGCAGCGACATCAACTCGAGGATCCGGTGGGTCAAATCGACATTGCGCACTTCATTGCCGCCGCCGATGTTGTACACCTCGCCATTGACGCCACTGGCGATCGCCACGTCGATGCCGCGGCAGTGGTCATCCACGTGCAGCCAGTCACGCACATTGAGACCGTCTCCGTACAACGGGACGGGAAGGCCGTTGATCAGGTTGGTGATGAAGAGGGGAATGACTTTTTCAGGAAACTGATTCGGACCGTAGTTGTTCGACGCACGTGTGACGATCACGGGCACGTTGTAGGTGGCCCAGTAGCTGTAGGCGAGCCGGTCGGCCCCGGCCTTGCTGGCCGAGTAGGGGTTGCGCGGCTTGAGTTCGTCGGTCTCGACGCTGTGTCCGGTCGGCACCGTGCCATAGACTTCATCGGTCGAGATCTGCACGAACCGTTTCAGGTTCGGCGCCAGCCTGGCAGCCTCCAACAGCACAAACGTTCCGATGACATCGGTGGTGATGAAGTCGGCTGCCGATTGAATGGACCGGTCGACATGTGTCTCGGCGGCAAAGTGCACCACGATCTCGGACTCAATGACCAGGGGGGCCGCGACGACTGCGTCGGCGATGTCACCTTTGACAAACGTGTGCCTGGGGCTGTCCATTACCGAGGCCAGATTTTCCAGGCGACCGGCATACGTCAATTTGTCGAGCGTGGTGATGTGCCAGTCGGGATGCGCCTGATGTGCCCAGCGGACGAAGTTGGATCCGATGAATCCAGCTCCACCGGTGACAAGAACCTTACTCATTGCCGACCATTATTACCGAAGACTCCCAACGGGTTCACAAAAGACCCGACGCCGGCGAGGCTGAAGGACAGCGAAAAGCGCTTGTCGTTCCGGAGTCCGTAGTGGCTGTAGTTGGCGATTACATAGTCCACCGCCACTCCGCAGCACTGGGCGTTGTAGAACGCGCCAAACCGGTGCTGCAGAAAGCGGTCGTTGAGGATGTCGATATATGTGCTGTATGCAATCGACGCTCCGCCGCCCGGTTTCCTGAGCCGGCCCGAGAAGTTGAGTTGATGCGTGGCGTAGCGGGGATCCGAGTAGCCGGAGAGCCCGGGGATGACCTGCTGTTTGGACCAGGACGTCGACACGTCAAATGCGGGCTGCGTGATAGTGGTCGAGGCACGGTAACTGCGCACGGCACCAAATTTGGTGTCGTATTCAAGTCCAAATGAGCCCTGCACCGTTTGCGCGGGGCTCACATTGAGCGAGACCGACCACGGGCTGAACTTGCTCGGCGGCGGGAGTATCGTCGTCTGCGGACCAAAACTCGTGCCGCTCAGCCCGTCATACTGCGCGGCATTCTCGTCCGAATAATACGACTGCGTCACGCTGAGGCTCGCGAGTTCCCGCGACATCGATTCGCCGTCGGCCTGTCGCACTCGCGCAAGCACCTGATTCGAAATGCCATAGCGCACCTGCGTGACTCCGCCCACAATCAGGTCCACACCGGGGTCAAGTGGAATGATCTCGTCAAAGCGGTCAAAGGCGGACCGCCGTGAGATGGTGACCGATGGTTCAACGACGTGTTTCACGCGTTCAAGCCAACGGTTGCCTTCGGTGTTGTAGATGCGGCTGAAGACGGGCCCCGTCATCGACAACTGCGCATCAAACAACTGGCGCGAAATTGATTCTTCGACACGTGCACCGGTGACCGGATCCCTCCGTGCATTCCACTGGGTACGGCGAAAGGACACTTGCGGTCGCAGCGAGAGGGCGGGTCCCAATGATATCGGTGCGCGCACAACGACACCGGCGTCTGTGCGGAACATCGCCTCGCGGGTGTCGGGGTCATCGATATTGCCGAACCGCGCGAGATTGACCGTCTCGAAACTGCCGCCGACGTAGATTTTTGTGCGGCCGATGGGGGCTTGCGAGAGCGTCAGGTTCACCCGCGGGAAAGTCCGATAGCTGGACGCGACCAGACCGTAATAGATGTCATTACGTTCCGCCTGTGCTGTGGCGCTCATGCGCCCCCACGCCCCGTTCGCATTGAGGCCGAAGGAGCTGGTGCGCTGCGTGAACGCATTGATGTCCGATTGATACAGTTGCTGAGTCGCGACGTCGGTGAAAAAATCGGCACGGCCCTGCACGTTGATGTTGCCAGGCAGCCGCTGGACCAGATTGCCGCGAAATTCATAGGACCGCTTCGACGGCGTGCTGACGCTGCCGTCGTCGGCAAGCACCGACTTCTCGTTGATGGCATACAACCGCACATCGCCGGAGCCGCCGTGGTTGACGTAGCGATAGTCGAGACCGGCGCCCTGACCACTCCTGGCGAACCAGTCGTGATAAATCGTCGCGTCCGAATTGCGATTGATGGCCCAGAAGAAGGCGTTGCTGAGCGTGAACCCCCGGTAGGTCGACGATCCATAGCCGGGCATCAGAAATCCGGTCGCGCGATTATCCTCCTGGATCGGATAGTAGAAAAACGGCAGATACACGACCGACACGTCCTTCACCATCAGCCGGGCGTTCTGCATGGTGGCGTACTTGTCCACGGTGAACGTGAGCTTGGACGACATGATCTGCCACCGCCGACTCGGCTGGACGCAGGTCGTGAAGGTCGCATCGGTAAGCCGGTATTTTTTCGGCCCGATTTTTTCGATGAGTTTTGCCGTGAACGTGGCTTCAGGTTCAAGTGAGCCGAAGAGCGTGCGATCGATCTCCTTGTCAGTCAGCTGCAGCGTGCCCGACGCCGTCTCGAAGCGACCCAGTTGCGTGCGCCGGTTGTATTCTCCTCTGACCGCGGCCACGCGGGTGCCTCCCTGCTGGAAGACCACCTGCCCGCGCAGTTCCAGCCGCCCCTCGGACGACCAGTAGTCAATTTCCTGCGCGTACACCTGCACTTCCGGGCAACGCACCTCGACCGGGAGTCCGTCCGACCGGCGCCACTTCGCCCCGATGGGTTTGGTGAGTGCCGCCGGGTCCATGATGGGATCGACCGTGTGATAGTCGACCTTGCAGTCGCCGATCGCCATGGTCTGCGCCGACGCCGTGGTCGACCAGAGGAACGCCACAAGAAAAAACATCAGCACACGCATGTTCATTAAAAAACGTATCACGCTCCGGCGAGCAATGTGGCGCGCACATGGCCCGCCAGATACAACGATCCTCCCACGACCACGGGGCCTTTGATCTCTGCAGCCCTCGCCACGGCCTCCATGGGATCTGCGGCAACGACGGTGCGACAGCCGGTGTGGTGACAGATGTCTGCCAAGTTGACGGTTGGCATCGCCCTGGGCGTCGGGGCCTCTGTGACCACAAACATCGAGGCCGCCGGTGCCAAGGCTGCGACGATCTCTGCGGCCGCCTTGTCTCGCATGACGCCGATGACGATGGGCACCGGGTGACCCACCATCTCCACGAGAAAGGACGCCAGTGCCTGCGCGCCGGCCGGGTTGTGCGCACCATCGAGCAGGACATCGTGTCCCTGCCAGGTGAGCCACTCAAGGCGTGCCGGCCAGTCCACATCCGCCAGTGCCGTCCTGATCGCGTCCTCGGTGACACCCGGCATGGTCTCCAATACGCGCACCGCGATGACTGCATTTTCGACCTGGTGACGTCCCGGCAGTCGCAGAAGACACCGTCCGTAGTTCGCCTTGACCGTCATTAATTCGAGCGCCGTCTCCTGTGCGGTCGCACTGGCCGTGACCCGCACACCCACGAGTGCGTGGATCAGCATCGCACCGACATCCGCCGCGACCTGGCCGATGGTCTCAAGGACCTCGGGAGCATTGGTGCCGACAATCACTGTGGCGTCTGGTTTGATGACGCCCGCCTTTTCGCGTGCGATCTCCCGCAGCGTGTGCCCAAGGTATTCCTGATGATCAAGTGCGATGGACGTGATCGCCACCGTTGACGCGTTGACCACGTTGGTGGCATCGAGGCGGCCACCGAGCCCGACTTCAAGCACAGCCGTGGTGACACCCGCTTCTCGGAACGCGAGCAGTGCCAGCGCCGTGGTGGCTTCGAAAAAACTTGGTGGCGCGTCCAGTTGTTCGGCGGCCGTTTGGACGCGTGCCGCCAGTGCGTCAAAGTCCTCGCTGCGAATCGGACGTCCGTCGATCACGACACGTTCTTCGATATGCACCAGGTGTGGTGACGTGTAGCGACCGGTCCGGTGGCCACCCGCGCGGAGTCCGCGTTCAATCATCGCCGTCACCGAGCCTTTGCCGTTGGTGCCCGCGACAGTCACGGATCGATAGGCGAGTTCCGGGTGTCCAACCGCGTCGAGCAACCGGGCGATCTGCGACAGACCGAGTTTGATCCCGATGGTCTCGAGCGAAAACAGCCAGGTTCTGGCGTGCACGGGGTTCAGGCGTCGGCGCGCGGCGCGGCGACCGGTGCCGGCGCAGCGTCGCGACTCGACGGAGGCAGTCCCATGAGCAGCCGAAGGCTGTGGGCGATGGACGCCTTCATTTCGCGCCGGTCGACGATGAAGTCGATCATGCCCTTCTCCACGAGAAACTCGCTGCGTTGGAACCCTTCAGGAAGCTTCTGGCGAATTGTCTGTTCAATGACGCGCGGACCCGCAAATCCGATCAGGGCCTTCGGCTCGGCGATGTTGAGGTCACCCAGCATGGCAAAGCTGGCCGTCACGCCGCCGGTGGTGGGGTCGGTCATGACCGAGAGATAAGGAAGACCGGCGCGATCAAGGCGTCCCAGGGCCGCGCTGATCTTGGCCATCTGCATCAACGAGAGCGTACCTTCCATCATGCGCGCGCCGCCCGAGCAGCAGATCACAATGACCGGCGCCCGTTGCTCGATGCCCATTTCAATCGCCCGGGTGATTTTTTCCCCGACGACGACCCCCATGCTTCCGCCGATAAAGCTGTATTCCATCGCGGCCGCCACCGCGGGAATGCCGTCTATGGTGCCGGTGGCAGAGACCACGGCGTCATTGCGGCCGGTGGCTTTGATGCTCGCCAACAGGCGGTCGCTATAGGGTTTGGTATCGGTGAATGTGAGCGGGTCGGTCGATCGCAAATCCGCGTCGTGTTCGGTCCACCGGCCATCGTCAAACAACATCGCCAGTCGGTCGGCGGCGTTCATGCGGAAGTGGTGCGCGCACTTCGGGCACACCTGGAAATTGCTGACGAGTTCCTTGTTGTAGATGACTTCCCCGCACGAGGGGCACTTGACCCACAGACCCTCGGGCACACGGCTGGACTTTTCCGCCTGCGCCTCGATGGGTTTGCGCGTCTTCTTAAACCACGCCATACGGCAACTGTAACAGACGCCGGCCTACGCCCGTGGCACGTAGTACCGCGTGCCGCGGCCCATGGACTTGACCTGCCGCAGCAGGTCATCGAGCGCTTCGTCTCCCCAGGACAAATCGAACTGGGACGTCTCCACGACCAGAAGGGGCGTCGCGGTGTAATGAAAAAAGAAGTGGTTGTATGCCTCGTTCACCTCGGCCAGATACTCGTCGCTGGGCAGGGGCGTCTCATCGAACTCGTCGCGAGGGCGATTGCGCACGCGTCGGCGCAGGACGTCAGTCGGTGACTGGAGGTAAATGACCAGGTCGGGTGCAGGAAGGTCTCGGCTGAGCAGATCAAACAGACGCTGATAGAGGAATAATTCGTTGTCGTCGAGGGTCAGGTGTGCGTAGATGCGATCGCGTTCAAAAAGGTAGTCGCACACCGTCGCCTGGCTGAACAGATCGCCCTGTCGGAGGGTCAACTGCTGCCGGTGTCGGGCCAGCGCAAAAAACAGCTGCGCCTGAAATGCGGCGCCGGCGCGTCCCGTGTAGAGATCGGAGAGGAAGGGGTTATCCCGGTCATCAAGCACCACGGTGGCGTCCAGACGTGCCCCCAGGCGTTCCGCCAAGGCGGACTTGCCGAGCCCGAGAGGGCCTTCAATTGCGAGATACCGAAAGTCCACGGCGGCGCGAGTATAACAGTCGGGCTACGATTGGATATGGGAGTCGTACGCGTCGCTGCGCCATTGCTGTTGGTTCTTGCCGTGGGGTGCGCGTCCGCGCCGCCGGTCGTGGCCCCCCCGTTGCCTCCCGTGCCCGTGTACTCACTTGCTCAGCGCGTGTCGTGGGTCCTTCGGCTTGAGGCGCAGCGCTGGCTGGCGGATCCTGCAGTCCCGGCCGCCGACCTGCGGCGTCTGGTTGCCGACGCGGATGCGTCCGTGCGCCGGCGTGCCGCGCTGGCGGTGGGGCGTGTGGGGGATGCGGAGGGCGTCGCGGTTGTGACGCCGCTGCTGGGCGACACGGATGCCGACGTGCGCGCCTCCGCCGCGTTTGCCCTCGGCCTGCTTGGTCAGGCGTCCGCGCAGACCGCGCTTCGCACGGCGTTAAGCGACACTGAGGCTCGTGTGCGCGGACGTGCGGCCGAAGGGCTCGGTTTGATTGCCGTCACTGTCGCAGGAGCGCGCGAGGCCTGGGTGGACTCAGCCACCGCGGTCGCCGACACATTCATCGGCTGCGGCGCGCAGATCGCACAACTGTCACCTGATCTCGAGGCCGCGCAGTCCGACGAGGTGGAGGCGTGTCGCCTGGCGCTCTTCGCGCTGGTCCGCCTCCGCCATTATGAGTCGCTTGCGCGTGTGGCGCTTGGTGCCGACGGGCAACCCGTGTCCCAGTGGTGGCCAGTGGCGTTTGCGCTGCAGCGCATCAACGATCCGCGCGCGCATCCGGCGTTACAGACTCTACTGCGCAGTTCCGGCGTGTATTCGAGCGCCTTCGCGCTGCGAGGGCTCGCCGGTGAGCCCTCGGCCTTGCCTGTGGCTCAGCGTGTCGCGATCGACGATGCTTCCGACCTACGTGTGCGCGCGGCAGCCATTCGCGCTTTGGGTCGGCCGAACCTCACCGCGGCGGCCGACACCCTGCTCGGTGTGTTGGGCACACGCGGCCTGTCGACGACGATGACGATCGAAACCATCTCCGCGCTCGCCGCGACCGGCGATCCTCGTGCCTTTGATGTGATGGTGGACCGTCTGACCGACAGGCGCCCGCCAGTGCGTGCGGCCGCAGCGGCCGCGGCGGCGCGACTCAACGGCGAAGCCTTTGTGTTCGTGATCTCAAGCCTGCCGGCCGATGCCGAGTGGAGTGTGCGCGCCGCGCTGGCCACCGCCCTGGGCGGACTCGAGCCCGACAAGGTGCGCAGCGCCATCATCGACCTGGTGGGCGATCAGGACCAGCGTGTCCGTGGACCCGCGTTGTCCGCACTCGCAAAGGTCGGATCGCCGGACCTGGCGGCGCGATTGTTTGCGGCGCTCGAGGCCCCGGACGCTGAGGTGCGTGCGACCGCGGCGCGCCTGTTGGGTGAGACCAAACCAGAGGGCGCGTTGGCCGCACTGGGCAACGCGTACGAACGCGGATTGAGTGATGCAGCGTTTGACGCTCGCGCTGCCGCAGTTGCGGCAGCCCATGCCATCGGTGGGGAGCAGGCGTCCACGCTTGTGACTCGCGCCCTGCAAGACAAGGAATGGGCTGTCCGTGTGCGTGCAGCGCAACTGGCCAAGCGTCCAGAGGCCATCGCACGCCCCGCGCCGCTTCGTCATCCCCCTGAGTTTTTCGAGTCGGAAGGTTTGTTGCGCCCGAAGTTCTCGCCCATGGCCATCATTGAAACGCGGCATGGGGTGATCGAGATCGAACTGGATGTGGTTCGGGCACCGCTGACCACCACCAATGTCATCGCGCTGACACGCGCGGGTTTTTACAACGGCTTGCGCTGGCACCGCGTCATCCCGAACTTTGTCGCCCAGACGGGTGACCCGCGCGGTGATGGGAGCGGCGGGCCGGGATTTGCGATTGTCGACGAGCTCAGTGCGGCACCATTTGTCCGAGGCACGGTCGGGATGGCGCTGTCGTGGGATGACACCGGCGGCAGCCAGTTCTTCATCACGCATTCCCCACAGCCGCATCTGGATGGTCAGTACACCGTGTTCGGCCGCGTCGTGAAGGGCATGGAGATCGTGGATCGCCTGGGCCCAGACGATGTGATTGCCCGGATGCGGATCTGGGATGGGATCGAGCTGAAATAAAAAAAAAGGGGGCGACAATCGCCCCCTTTTCTCTTAAAAGGTGGAGAAGCGCTTAGCGCTTCTTGCCGCCCTTCTTCGCTGCCTTCTTGGCTGCTTTTTTGGCCATGTGATTGTCCCTCCCTTCAGTTGGGATCGCGTGAGCCCTTCCTCACCGCAGCCGTCGCGGCCTTTCGGCACGCCTGACCCGCTGTGCGGCGCCCTCGCCTCGTGGCAGGTGCGGCCACAAACACGCACCTGGCATCTCGCTGCCGGAATTACCGGCTACAAAACACGGGTGCCGGCCAGTTGCCGCACCCGCGAACCAGCCGACCGTGCCGCTGGTGCGTTCCGTGAACCGTACCCAATAGATGGGCTGAGTGGTTACTCGTCACGCAAGATGTAGATTAGGGATGAGATAGAAATGTGTCAAGCACAAAATGCAAGACGCTGTCAAAAATGATAGGGGTGTCGCGCCGAGGCGGGGCGGTCAGAACGCCGAGGTGCGACGTTGCTGTTGTCGCGCGTGCCGTGCGAGTGCCAGCGTAATGAGTTGATCGATCAGCGGCGCGTAGTCGACGCCCGTGGCGCCCCACAACTTCGGATACATGCTGATGGTCGTGAAGCCCGGCATCGTGTTGATCTCATTGATCACCAGTTCGCCCGACGACGACAACAGGAAGTCCACACGTGCGAGCCCGGCGCCTTCAATTGCCGCGAATGCCACCAACGACTGTCGCTGCACGTGCGCGACCAGGGCGGCGTCGAGCGCCGCAGGCACTACCGTGCGGGAGCCGCTGCTGATGTATTTGGCGTCGTAATCGTAGAACTCACGGTCGGGAATGATTTCACCAGGGATCGAGGCCGACGGCGCATCGTTGCCCAGCACTGCGCACTCAATTTCACGGGCGCCAGGCACCGCGGATTCCACGACGACTTTTGGATCGAAGGCGAGCGCGAGCGCGACCGCCGCGGGCAGTTCCTCCGGGGTCTTCACCTTGGAAATGCCGACGCTCGATCCGAGATTGGCCGGTTTCACAAACAGCGGATACGTCAACGAGTCGCCGATCAGGCGTGTCAGACCGGCTTGATCGGCGGCCCATGTGACGTCGCGCACAATGACCCACGGGGCCACGGTCAAGCCGGCGGCCTGGAACAGCACCTTCATCATCGCCTTGTCCATGCCGACGGCTGAAGCGAGCACGCCGCAGCCGACATACGCGATCCCGGCGAGATCCAACAGCCCTTGAATGGTGCCGTCTTCGCCGTACGGCCCATGCAGCACCGGAAAAATGACATCCAGGCCCAGTCCGGTGAGGACGGCGGCTGTCTCATCACTGCCGGCGCGCGTCGGACGACGGTCAATGAGGACGAGGGTGTCGTCGCCGGGGCGCGGCGGCAAAATGACCTCGCGTCCACCGCGCACACGCGTGGCATCGCGCATCTGGTCAATGACATCGGCCGCTGACGGGGCAGAGGGCGGACGGTCGGAGAGCATCCAACGCCCGTCTTTTTCAATGCGGATCGCGATCGGTTCGTATTTGGCCTTGTCGAGATTGGCAAACACCGACGCGGCCGACGCAATCGACACTTCGTGCTCACCCGAGCGACCACCGTACACAATGCCGATTCGTAAGCGTTTCACGCGCGGCCATTATAAGCTGGCTTTCCGCATGGACCGCCGACGTGACCGCTGATCTGACATTTACCGTGACTGCGACTGAGGGGCGCGCACGCCGCGGCATCCTCCAGCTGCCGCATGGCACGGTGCAGACGCCGGCGTTCATGCCTGTGGGCACGCGTGCGGCGATCAAGGGCTTGACCTTCGATCAGGTTGACGTGCTGCAGCCGGACATCATCCTGGCGAACACGTATCACCTGCATCTGCGACCAGGAGACGATCTGATCGCACGCGCGGGCGGGTTGCACGGGTTCATGGGATGGTCCAAGCCCGTGCTGACCGACTCGGGCGGATACCAGGTGTTCAGCCTCGCGTCGCGTCGCACGATCACCGAAGACGGCGCGGCCTTCCGCTCACACATCGATGGGCGCGCACACCTGCTCACGCCCGAATCGGTCGTCGACATTCAAGCACGTCTTGGATCCGACATCGCGATGATCTTTGACGAGTGTGCGCCGTGGCCCGCCGACCGCGCCGTCGTCGAGGCAGCGATGGAGCGCACATTGCGCTGGGCGCGGCGTGGGCGTGACAGGTTCCAGTCGCTGCAGCAGACGGCCGATCCCGGCGTGCCACGTGCCACGCCTGGACAGGCGCAATTTGGCATCATCCAAGGCGGCACCCATCTCGATCTGCGCGATCGCAGTGTGGCCGGCACGCGTGACGTCGGGTTCGATGCCTACGCCATCGGGGGCCTCTCGGTCGGCGAGCCGGTGGACGTCATGTATGACGTGGTCGCGCACACTGCCCAGCAGCTACCCGAGCATCTGCCGAGGTATCTCATGGGCACGGGCATGCCAGACGACCTGATTGAATGTGTCGCGCGCGGGATCGACATGTTTGACTGTGTGCTGCCGACCAGAAATGCCAGGAACGGCCAGTTATTGACCCGCAACGGGGTGATTGCCATCAAGAACGCCCGGTATGCCGAGGATTTTGGTCCTCCCGACCCGGAGTGCGCCTGCAGCACCTGCCAACGGCACTCCCGCGCGTACCTGCGACATCTATATATGGTTGGCGAAATGACCGCCGCTTCCCTCAACACCGTGCATAACCTCCATTTTTACCTTGACACCATGGAGGCGATTCGGAAGGCTATTGAGTTCGGAACGTTCGAGGAACTGAGACAGGCGTTCCATCGGACCTTTACCCGCCAACACGTACCCTAAATGCTTGAATTACAAACACTTCCACTCTTTCTTGCCCTTTCCCAACCCCAGGCTGGACAGCCCAGTCTGTGGGTTCAGTTGTTCCCGTTTGCCTTGATGCTCGGCATCTTCTACTTGCTGGTCCTGTTGCCAATGCGACGCCGACAGAAGAAGATTCAGGAGTTTCAGAACGGCCTGCAGGTGAACGACAAGGTCATCACCACCAGCGGGATTTATGGGCAGATTACGAAACTGACCGATCAGTCGGTCCAGATTCAGATTGCCGAAAAGGTGCGCATTGAGGTGGCTCGCGCGGCCGTCGGCGGGTACCAAGGACAGGAGCCGGTCGTCAAGGAATCCGGCGGTCTCTAACCATGTATAAGAACCTTCGTTGGAAAGTCATCGCAATTCTGGCCGTGGCCGCGCTGGCCGTCGCCGCGTTTTATCCCCCACAGGATCGGATCAAGCTGGGTCTCGACCTCAAGGGCGGCATCCAGATGGTGCTGCGCGTCAACACCGAGGAGGCGTTGACGTACGAAACAGAAACCACGGCCGCCCAGCTCCAGGAGTCGATGACCGCCGCTGGCGTCACGACCTCAAGCGTGCGCCCGGTGAACCTCACCACCTTTGTTGTCGAGGGTGTGGCGCCTGACCGTGACGCCCAGTTCCGGCAGCTGTCGCAGGACCAGATCGGCCTCACCTTTGACCGCGAAGCGGGCGTGGGTGGCGCGTATACGTTCCGCATGAAGCCGAACATCGAGGTCGATCGCCGACGAGAAGCGGTCGCGCAGGCGATTCAGACCATTGACCGCCGCGTCAACGAACTCGGTGTCGCCGAGCCGATCGTGGCGCCCTACGGTGACGATGGCAATCAGATCGTGGTGGAACTGCCCGGCGTGAGTGACATTCCGCGCGCGAAAGAAATGATCGGACGCACGGCGTTGCTCGAGCTCAAGCTCGTGGAACAGGGCCCGTCGCCCGATCAGGCGACCTTGCTCGCCGCCACCGGCGGCGCAGTACCGCCCGATATGGAGATCGTGCAGGGCCTGTCGCCCTCGGCTCCAGGCCAGCCCGGCACGCCGTCGTTTTACCTCGTGCGACGCCTCGCAGCGGTCACCGGCAACGACCTGCGCACGGCGCGTGGCACGGTGGACGGCTTCAACCAGCCCGCTGTGAGCTTCACGCTCAACAGTGAAGGCGCGAACAAGTTCGGCACCATCACGAGCGCAAACATTGGCCGGCAGCTCGCGATCATTCTCGACGGTCGCGTCGAGTCCGCGCCGGTGATTGAAGGACGCATCGCGGGCGAAGGCCAGATCACCGGCACCTTCACGCAGCAGGAAGTCACGGACCTGTCGATGGTGCTGCGGTCGGGCGCGCTGCCGGCGTCGCTGACGCCGCAATACGAACGCTCGGTGGGACCGAGCCTCGGTCAGGATTCCATTGACGCCGGTGTGCAGGCCTCGATGGCCGGCTTGATCCTGGTCGCCATCTTCATGGTCTTCTACTACAAGCTGGCCGGCCTCAACGCAGTGATCACCATCACACTCAACCTGATGATCCTGCTTGGATTCATGGCCTATGTCGGCGCGGTGCTGACGCTGCCCGGCATCGCAGGGTTCGTCCTGACGATCGGCATGGGCGTCGACTCCAACGTCCTGATCTTCGAGCGCATCCGCGAGGAAATTGCCAACGGCAAGGGCGCGCGGCAGGCGGTGTCCGCCGGGTTCGATCGTGTGTTTGTGACGATTCTCGACACTCACATCGCGTCGCTGATTGCCGCGGCATTCCTCTTCCAATTCGGCACGGGCCCGATTCGCGGCTTTGCCACCACGCTGTTCTTCGGTCTTATTTCCAACGTGTTCACGGCAGTCTTTGCGTCGCGGACCCTGTTCGAGCTTTCACTCTCGCGGAAGCCCGGCACTGCGAAGCTGAGCATTTAATATGCAGATCCTGAGTCAGACAAACTTCAACTTCATCAAATGGCGGTGGCACGCCATCGCACTCTCGGCCGTGGTGATCATTGCCGGCCTCGGTCAGATCATTGCGCAGGGCGGGCCTCGCCTTGGTGTCGAGTTTGCGGGCGGCACCTCAATGATCCTGCGTTTCCAGCAGCCCGTCCTCGAAGACGCCGTGCGCAACGCGATTGCCTCATTGCCTGGGGGCAACAGTGTGCAGCGGGTGGGCGAGGCGGATCGCAACGACATCCTGGTCAAACTGCCGCAGTCAGCGCCAAGTGCCGATGGGCAGGCGCTTGATGACCCGGCGCAGCAGGTCGAGAACCTCGTGCGTCAGGCGAATCTCGGCACGTTCACTCGGGAAGAAACCGAAATCGTCGGTCCCGTCGTCGGGCAGGACCTGCAGCGTAAGGGCTTTTACGCCACGCTGACCGCGATTCTCGGCATCATGGTGTACATCGGTCTGCGATTCCGGTTCACCTTCGCTGTGGGAGCGATCGTCGCCACGTTGCACGACGTGCTGATCTGTCTCATCTTCCTCAACTGGTTCGGCTACGAACTCACGCTCAGCATCATCGCGGCACTGCTCACGATGACTGGTTATTCGGTCAACGACACGATCGTGATCTTCGATCGTGTCCGCGAGAATACCAGGACGATGCGCAAGGACGCGCTGGAGCCACTCGTGAACAAGAGTGTGAACCAGACGCTGTCGCGTACCGTCATCACGGCCGGCACGACGTTCCTCGCCG
>JBKJTD010000074.1:0-3260 GCA_046590915.1 Vicinamibacterales bacterium | reverse complement strand
CGACACACTCGACGATTTGCTGCGTCGCGGCGAGATCGCGCCCGATCCCGACTCCGGGGAGTTCAAGCTCACCGAGCAGGGGCGACGCGAGGGCGCCCGGAGGTTTGCGGACGAATTTGCACCGCTGTTGTCACAGGGCCACGGCGAGTGCAACGACCCGAACTGTGACTGCCATGGGAATCCGCTTGGCGCCAGCGAGTGTCATCGGGGGCGTCCCACTGGCTGAGTTGAATGACGACGGCATCACACCGCTGTCATACTCGCCGCGCCTGCACACCGCGCTGCGGATCTGCGCCGCGATTCTCTGGATTGCCGCCGGTGCGTCGAGGGCCGACGCCGAACAGGCCCTGGCTCCCGCGCTCCCCACTATTTCCACGCACGACAACCAGACGCCGGCCGGCACATACGCCAATGGTGAGCTGCGCCTCGCGCTCTGGGCCGGCATCGGACGCTGGTCGCCAAACGACGCCGCGGGAAACACGCTGGATCTCATCGCTCTGGGTGCAGAGGGCGGCCCGCTCTCGGTTCCCTCGCCGCTCATTCGGGTGCCACAGGGCACTGTGATCCACGTCTCGCTCCGAAACACGCTCACGATCCCTCTGCGCGTGACCGGGTTCTGCGATCGGCCTGGAAGCTGCGCTCCGATGGTCATCGAACCGGGTGCAACCGGCGAGGCTCGATTCACGTTGAACGCGGCCGGCACCTTTCATTACTGGGGCGGCCGGATAGGGTCGCAGCTCGGCAATCGTGACGGGGATGACAGTCAGCTGGGCGGGGCGATCATCGCTGACGCCCCAGGCGCGGACACGAGCGATCGGGTGTTCGTGCTTGGGCGGAGGGCCAGCGAAGTGGGTTCGCCGCGGGCGCCGCTCACCGTAATCAACGGGCGATCGTGGCCGCACACGGAACGGCTCTCGTACGCCACTGGCGACACCGTGCGCTGGCGCGTCATCAATCTCACGAACATCGCGCATGCGATGCACTTGCACGGCTTTTATTTCCGCGTCGACAGCGTCGGAGACGGTACGTCCGATACGCATTACGAGGAGCCGCAGCGTCGAGAGGCCGTGACCGAGCAGGTGGGCGCGGGACGGACGATGACGATGATGTGGATGCCGCAGCGGCCAGGCAACTGGCTGTTCCACTGTCACATGCTGGTGCACATGATGGAGCGCGAACCGCTGCGCCCTGGCGTGACTGCGGAGGCCGGAGCCCACGCCGGCGCGCCCCACGATGCGGCTGGGATGGCGGGGCTCGTGCTCGGTGTGCTGGTCACGGGGCCCGATCGCACGCCGGCCGCGGCACTTGCACCAAGACGCGCGCTGCAGATGGTGATCGACCACGACACGCGTTTCGCTGGCGCGCCCAGCTACAAGGTCGGCCTCACGTCAGCAGGAGTGACGGCGCCACGGCTGAACTTGACCGCCGTACCTGGTCCCGTGATGGTGCTGACGCGTGGTGAGCCCGTGTCGGTCGACGTGGTCAACCGGATGCGCGAGCCGACAGCCATCCACTGGCATGGCATCGAGCTCGAAAGCTATGACGATGGTGTTCCGGGATTCGGGGGAACCGCTGGAAGCGTGACGCCGCCGGTTGCGCCCGGGGGGACGTTCACGGCTCGCTTCACCCCGATGCGGGCGGGGACGTTCATCTATCACACACACTGGCACGACCCGGCCCAGCTCGCGGGCGGCATTTACGGACCGTTGATTGTGCTCGAGCCTGGTGAGACCTACCAACCTTCGCGCGACCACATCATTCTTGTCAGCCTCGAGGGCGCCTATGAAGCCACGCTGACGAACGAGCCGTTCGCGGTGAACGGCGCACGGCAGCCTCCGCCACTCGAGCTCGAGCCCGGCGTGGTCAACCGATTGCGGTTTATCAACATCACTGCGGACAACGCCTCGCTTACCGTACAGCTCATTTCGAGATTCGATCCGGTCCAGTGGACGCTCGCGGGCAAGGATGGCGCGGCGACGCCGCCCGCGCAGAGAACCGCTCGCCAGGCGCGGCAGTTAATCACGGTTGGCGAGACGTACGATTTCGAAGTGACGCCCGGGCCTGGTCCCTTGTGGCTGGACCTCCGTCGCGGCACTGGCGAGCAACTGATTCAGTGGCCCGTACTCGTCCGCCGGTAGGACGTTCACGGCGTGCGGGGCTCGAAGCCTTCGGTTCCGCTTAGTCCGGTGGCGGGTCGATGGCCGGCGACTGGACGTGCGGCGCGACGGTGGCGACCACATCCCGCGCGGTGTCTCGGGCGAGCACCGCGTCCGCATCCTTGTAGAACGATGAGGGTGTCAGGTCCTCAGCTCCGTAGAAAGCCAGTTCCCGGTCGCGGCGCAGGGCACGTGATGCGGCCACAAGGCGATCGAGATGTCCGGCCAGTGGCGGCGGCAGGCGGGCACGCTCCGCGAGCAGTACATCACCCACGTCATGGATGCGTGGTGGCTCAATGCCGATGGCGCGCAGCAGGCCCTTGAGCGCAAGTTCGACCACCTCCTGAGATTCACGCACCACGTCCGCCCAGCTCTGCTGTTCGAACAATGTGTCCACCGCCAGGAGTCGCGCGGTCGCGCGCCTGATGTGATCGTCGGCGAGCTCGCGATTTCTCATCACGCCACCTCTTTCCAGTACGGTTGACCGTGCGCATAGGCCCGGCGGATTCGTCCCTCGGCAATCGCCCGGCGCACCCCCGCCAGGCGCGCGGCGATGCGGCCGCCTCGATCGAGCCAGACCTGCCCCTCGACGGCGGCTTCGCACCAGACGGCCGTTGGCGGGCCCTCGTGATCAGCCAGCGTCACGAAATGGATGTCCACCTGCCGGCCGTTGAGTGTCAAAGGGCCCTCGTCGTCCCAACGGCGATATACCCCCCGCGTCAATGCAGCGCGATCGTCGAGCACTACGAGCACGTCCACATCCGAGGTGGCCGCCGCGTCTCCCCGCGTCACCGAACCCAGCGCGATGAGGCCGAGGACATGCGGCGGGAAGAGACGATCGGCCCGATCGATGATGGGATCGGCAGACGAAGGGGCACTCCGCCCAGCCAGCGACCGCAGGTGCTGCACGCAGGCCTCATTAAATGACAGCCCTTCCGCACGAGCGGCCCGCGTGAGCATCCGGTGGAGGTCGGTCGGCAGGCGCAGCAGCACCCGCGTGACGCCTGCGGACGTGGACTTGAGGGCCATCGCCGCAATGATATCACCGTAGGATACTGATATCAGCTTGGGGCCGGTCAGTCGCCCGGGCCGACCGTCGTCGCC
>JBKJTD010000222.1:0-7773 GCA_046590915.1 Vicinamibacterales bacterium | reverse complement strand
AAGCAGACCAGCGTCAGGCTCACGGTCGCACCCCCTTCATGACGCGCTCCGCCAGGAACTCGCCGATGGCGCCCAGCGACAGGACTTCGTCCACCGCATTCAACTCGGCCGCCGCCTGCGGCATGCCGTAGACGACCGAACTCGCTTCGTCCTGCGCCACGGTGTACGCGCCAGCCCGTCTCATCTCGAGCAATCCCAGAGCCCCATCCCGGCCCATCCCGGTCAGCACGACGCCAATTGCCTTGGGCCCCGCCACGCGGGCCACGGATTCAAACAGCGCATCCGCCGCCGGCCGGCAGGCATGAATGGGCTCCTTGCGATCCAACTGAATGCGGCCGTCGTCTCCGAGCCGCATGTGCTGGTCGCCTGGCGCTACGAGCACAACAGCGGGACGCAGTGCGTCACCATGGGCCGCGGCCTTGACCGGCAGGGAGATATTCTCGCCGAGCCACTCGATGAAGCCTGGCATGAATGCCGGTGACTGGTGCTGGACGAGCAGCGTGCACAGCGGAAACGTCGGCGGCAGCGCGCCCAGCACCCGGATGAGCGCCACCGGGCCTCCGGTCGACGCCGCGATGGCGAGCACGCGCGGTATCTCACTGGGGGGGCGCACTGGCGGGGTGGCCACGGGTCTGGTGCCAGCCACGGGGCGGCCGATCACTTTGATGGGCGCCAGCAGCGCGAGGAGCTTGCGAAACTTGTCGGCCTCGCCCGGGGTTGCCGCAGCAGCGTCGCGCGCCAAGACCCGTGGCTTGTGAAAGACGTCGAGCGCGCCGGCTGCCAGCGCCTCGAACGCCACCTTGCGCTGGCGTGCCAGCGACGACGAGGTGAAGATCAGAATTGGCGTCGGCGTCCGGCTCATCACCTGCCGGGTCGCTTCGAGCCCGTCCATCTCCGGCATGTCGACGTCCATCACGACAATGGCTGGGCGCAGGCGAGCCACCAGCTCCACGCACTCGCGGCCGTTGCGGGCCTCTCCAACGATGGCAAACCCGAAGTCTGCCGTCAGCCAGCGCCGCAGCAACTGCCTCACCGTGTCGGAATCATCGGCGACGACGACGCGAATGGTTGCCTCAGGCATGATGGCCCACCAATTCCTCGACCCGGCCCAGCAGTCCTGCCTGATCAAACGCACCTTTGACGATGTAAGCGTCCGCGCCAGCTTGCATGCCCTTGAGCTTCTCATCCGGCTGGGCCAGCGACGTGACGAGCACGACCGGTAGCCGCGACAGGCGGGGATCCGCCTTGATCTTCGCCGTCAATTCGAGGCCGTCCATCTCAGGCATGGAGACATCGGAGACGACCAGCGCGAAGGCCGTGTGGCCCTGCAGCAACTCCCAGGCTTCGCGTCCATGCCGGGCCACCACCACGGCATACCCAGCCGACTCGAGCAGGCCACGCAGCAGTTCCCGCGTGGTCAGGGAGTCGTCGACGACGAGCAGGGTCCGGGATGCCGCCGTCGTTGCCGTCACCGGTGGCGCAGTCGTCCATGTTCCACCGGTGCGAATGGCTGCCGCGATCAGGCTCACCAGATCGAGAATCACCGAGACGCGGCCGTCGGCGAGGATCGTTCCACCGGCGACGTGCGGCACGTGCCGCAGCAGGGAGCCCATCTCCTTGACGACGATGGTCTGCTCCGACACTGCGCGATCGATCGAGAACCCCAGGGTCCCTTCGATCCCGTGTGCGATCGCGACCGCGCCCTGCTGGAGGGGGCGGCGCGTATCAGCGACGTCGAGCAGATCCGAGAGGCGCACGATCGGCACCGACGTCCCGCGATACTGGATGCAGGCTCGGCCCTCTTCGCTCTGAATCTCCTCGTCGGACACCCGGATAATCTCGGCGATGGCGGTCGTCGGCAGGCAGAACGCCTGGCCCCCCGATTCGACGAGAATCACCTGGATGACCGAAATCGAGAGTGGCAAGTGAATGCAGAAGGTCGTCCCTCGGCCAGGGGCGCTGTCGATCTCGATCCGGCCCTTGAGGCTGTCGATGTTGCTTTTGACCACGTCCATGCCGACGCCGCGACCCGAGATCGCCGTCACCTCCGCTTTGGTTGAGAACCCTGGGCGAAAGATCAGGCCGAAGGCTTGTTCGGTCGTCAGACGCTCGGCCTCGCGGTCCTGGATTACGCCCTTGGCCACGGCGGCAGCGATCAGATGTTGCGGGTCCATGCCGCGCCCGTCGTCACGTACGGTGATCACGATGTGGCTGCCGCGATGCTCGGCGGCGAGCTCCAGTGTGCCCGTCGTGGGCTTGCCTGCCTGCCGCCGTTCCTCGACGGTCTCCAGACCATGGTCGATGGCGTTGCGGAGCAGGTGCATGAGGGGATCGGCCATCATCTCGAGCACGCGCTTGTCGAGCTCGGTCTCCGCGCCCGATACCTTCAGCGTGACCGCCTTGGTGTTGTCTGAGGTGAGATCGCGGATCATTCGGGGGGCGGTGTCGAACAGCGACGACACCGGCACCATCCGGATCTGCATCACGGCCTGTTGCAACGCGTCAACATTGTTGTCGGCCTGCAGCGTCGTCGTGGCGAAGCGGTTCCACAGATCGTCAAGACCGTCGCGCACGGTGGCGAGGTGGTGTCCCAGACGTTCGTACTCGTCCAGCAGCCCGTGATCGCGCAGGTGTGCGAGCGCCTGCGAATCGCGATCGAGCCGTTCGCGAAGGGTGTGCCACTGGCGGAGCGCCACCTTGGATGCGTCCGCCTGAGACTCGATGCCGCGTACGGCGGCTTCGCGCGTACTGCCACCAATCGTCATCTCGCCCGCGAGGTTGACGAGGCGATCGAGTTTGGTGAGTTTGACGCGAATCGAGTCGCCGGCACTGAGCGTGGAACGGGCGGCGGTGGGGGCCGGTGCCGGCGCGCGGGTCCCTCCGTCGGACTCTGGGGCGACGCCAGTTGCCGCGTCTTCAAGCAACCGCAATACCGGGAGCGGCCGGTCGTCGTCCATCTCTCCCGTGCGCGCCCGGGCGAATATTTCGTGGAGCGCGTCCATGCCCTGCAACAGCGCGTTGGTCACGCGCGTTGTTGCGGTAACGCGTTTGCCACGAACCGCCTCGAGCAGGGATTCCATGTGGTGTGCCACCCGGGACACCGCAGGGAGACCGTAGGTCATTCCGGATCCCTTGAAACTATGGGCGGAACGAAACAACATGTTCAGCAGCGCAGGATCGTCCGGGGTGGCTTCAAGGGCGAGGATCAGCTTGGCTGCCTCGTTGACCTCATCCGTGGCCTCGGCGACATACTGCTCGACAAGCTTGGCCATCTCCTCGGCAAACGCGACTTCGTCCGGTGACGGCACTGCCACAGCGGGTGGGGGCACCAGACGAGGGAGCGTCGGGTTGACCAACCGCAGCGACCAATCGCGAGCCAGCGCGAGCACCTGCGGCTCTGCCAGGCGGGTCGCCACGAGAAACGAGAAACGCTGATCGCCCCCCGACGTGGGGCTGAGGCCTGCCAGACTGATGACCTCGCCGGCGTCCTTCAGTGCCCCGAACACCGCATCGAGGCGCGCGGAGAACTCGGTTTCGGGGGCCTCAAGTTCCAACTCCCAGCACGCCTTGCCCGCCTCGCGGGCCAGCAGCAGTTGCGATTTCTGGAACTCAGTCAGCACGTCGCGAATCTCGGGGTTGAGGGCGGGAAAGAGCACCGTGAGCCGGTCGTCTATCCCGTGCGCAGACGCCGCGAGCGAGAGCAGTTTGCTGACGAGTTCTTCGGCGCCTTCCTCCGCGCCGCCCTGAAGGAGGCGCGCGAGGCTCTCCCGCATCGCGTCCACCGATTCGAGGAGTGCATCGATCACGGCGTGATCAGGGGCCAGCCGCCTGGCACCGACCTCAGCCAGGATGGTTTCGAGCGCGTGCATGATCCGCTCGAGCGTCGTCGCGCCCACCAGCTTGGCCGCCCCTTTGAGGTTGTGCGCCTGGCGCAACATGCCCGCGACCACTTCCCGGTCGTCGGGCTGCGCCTCGAGCACCAGGAGCGCTGCCGACAGCAGCTCAATGTGTTCCTCGGCTTCGTCCTGAAAATGCGTCAGGAGGGCCCGCCGGTCGGCGTCGTTCATCGCCCCACCATCTCCCGCAGTTGCGTCGCCGTGTCCTTCAGGCCCGTGGCCGACGCCACCGTCTGCTCGACGGCGGCCACGGTTTGCTTCATCCCGGCGTTGATCTGGTTCATCGCCGCAGCGATTTGACCCGTGGCGCCGTCCTGTTGCTGGCAGCTGACATGAATCTGCTTGATGGCATCCGCCGTCTCTCCCACCAGCAGCGCAATGTTATCGAAGACCGCGCCCGCACTGACCGCCATGCTGTTACCCGCGTCGGCCGATCGCAAGGTCTCCTCGGTGGCGAGCACCGCGTGGGTGGTGGCGTTCTGCATGTCGCCAACCAACTGCGTGATGTCGTCAGTCGATTTCTTGGTCCGCTCCGCCAGTTTGCGGACTTCCACCGCCACCACGGCGAAGCCTCGGCCTTGTTCACCGGCGCGGGCCGCTTCAATGGCCGCGTTGAGCGCGAGCAGATTGATTTGATCGGCAATGTCCTTAATCGTGACGACGATCTTGCCTACCTGTTGTGACTTGTCAGACAGGGCAAGAATGCGCTGCGACGTCGCCTCGGTCTTCGTCCGGATCTCCATCAGGCCGCGAAGCGCATCGGTGATGGCCCCCTGTCCCGACTCGATCGCCGCCACGGCCTGGTCGCCACTGTGCGTCACGGCGACTGCGGTCTGGATGACTTGCTTCTGCGACGCCGACAGCTCGGCCGCGGTTGACGTCGTTTCGTTCACGGCAGCTGATTGCTGGGCCGCGGACCGCCGCTGCTCCTCCGACGCCGCCGACAGCTCCGTCGCGGCACTGGTCAACGTGGCCGCGTGACCGCGCAGCGACGCCTTGAGCGTCTCGGCCTCGGTGCGAAGGGTGTTGCTGACACTGCGCACGATCACGATGGCGACGGCCGCGAATACGATCAGTGAGACCACGGCGACGATGGCGTCGACCAGCGCCGCCGTACGGGCCGCCGACTCGGAGACGTCGTGGCGAACCGTGAGGAGGCGGCGCTCGTGCTGCTCCATCTCCTCGTACCGCCGCCGCATCTCCACCAGGAGATCTTCGCTGTGGTCTGCCGTGAGTAACGCACGGGCGGCGAGCTCCCCCTGAGTCCGGCGCGTCTCGTCGACGCGGGCCAGCACGGCAACCGTCTCGTTGACGATGGGGATAAACGTGTCCAGCCGGCCCTGCTGCACTGCATCGGCGGCGAACAGCGGACGCAACTCCTGAATCCGCGTCTGCAGGTCCTGAATGTGTGTTTTCCGGCGCTCGACCTCCACTTCAGATCCGGTCCGCACGAAGTTACGAGTGGCAATTTCCGCGTCGAGCACGTCGATCAGGATGTTATTGAGACGGTCGAGCACTTGCTGGCCATGTTCGAGCCCGCGGGTGTTCTCAAGCGCGTTCTGCGTGCTCCGATACGAGGACGCCGCCAGCACCAGCAACAGCACCAAGGCCGTGCCGAACCCTGACCAAATTTTGACTTCAATCGATGACTTCATTGGAGGCTCCCTCAGCCGCGCTCGTCCCGCAGTGGCCGGAGCTGCGGGTGGTTCAACACTTCGTCAATATTCAATTCGATGATCAGGCGCGTGCCCAACCGATAGACGCCCATCAGGAACCGAGCGCCGGCCGCCGACACGGTGGGCAACACCTGTTCGCGCGTCGCACTGGCAAACCACTGGACATCTTCAACACCGTCAGCAAGAAAGGCGGCGCTGACAGTGCCGCACCGCGCCACCACGGCGAGCCGCTGCGGCTGGCCCGACGCCGGCAGCCCGAGCAGGGTAGCCAAATCGAGCACCCCGAGAATCTCGCCGCGCAGGTTCACAGCGCCGGCAACAAACGGCGGTGTCAACGGAAGCGCCGTGACCAATGGGTCGGATACGACCTCCTGAATCAGCTGGGCGGCAATGCCGTACCACTCCTGGCCCAGCCGCAGGATCAGCAGGCCGCTCTGATGTCCTTGGGCCTCGTCGTCGGCCACCGGCGCGCGACCGAGCTCAAGCGCCCGGGCCTTGAGTTCCTCGACGGATAACACGTCGGTCCGGCCGACGCTCATCCCACCAGCCTCTTGAGCCGCGTGGCGGTGTCATTGAGCCCTACCGCCGACTGTACGGTTTGATCGACGGCCGCGACGGTTTGCTTCATCCCGGCGTTGATCTGGTTCATGGCCACGGAAATCTGTTCGGTGGCGCTGTCTTGTTGCTGACAACTGACCTGAATCTGCTTGATGGCGTCCGCCGTCTCCGACACCTGGTGCGCGATGTTCTCGAACACCGCCTGCGCATCGATGGCTTGCCGGTTACCGTCGTCCACGGTTCTGAGGGTCCCCTCGGTGGCGAGGACGGCGGCGTTGGTCGAATTCTGCATGGCTTCGACCAGTTGGGTGATGTCGTCCGTCGATTTCTTGGTGCGTTCGGCGAGCTTGCGTACTTCGCTGGCCACCACGGCAAATCCCTTGCCTTGATCGCCAGCCCGCGCCGCCTCGATGGCGGCGTTGAGGGCCAGAAGATTGGTCTGCTCAGCGATGTCTTTGATCGTCACGATGATCCGGCCGACCTGCTGGGATTTTTCCGACAGTGCCACGATCCGCTGTGCCGTGGTCTCGGTCTTCGCTTTGATCTCCGCGAGACCCTGTAGCGTGTTGAGCAGGGCCTGCTGGCCGGTGTGCGTCGCCGCCAGCGCGCTTTCGCCGGTCTGCGCGACCGACGTGACCGTCAGGATCACCTGCCGCTGCGACGCGGATAACTCTGCCGCGGTCGCGGTGGTCTCGTTGATCGCTGCCGATTGTTCAGCCACCGTCCGCTGATGCTCTTCGGAGGTGGCGCTGAGCTGTGTGGAGGCGCTCGACAGGACCGCAACGCTGGCGCGGACCGGCACGGTGATACCGCGAACAAGGAAAACGGCGACCACCACCAGCACGGCGAACGACCCGAGTGACCCGAACAGAATGGTCGACTCCGCGCGGAGGGCGCTGGCTTCGGCGTCGTTTTCAATCTGGACCAGTGCCTCGCGTTCGTGGGTTTGCATCTCTGCCACGCGCTCGCGAATGGTCTCGAACAGCTGCCAGCCCTCATCGGCCAGCACGCTCTTTTGCGCCGCGGCAAAGTCTCCGTTCCGCCGCTGGTTTACCAGCGCCTTGATGGCCGCCATCCGGTCAGCGACCAGTGTCTCGATGGTCGCAATCCGCTGCTGCTGGACGAGGTCTTCCCGCGTCAGGGTCCTGATTTCGAGCAGCTCGCGATCGATGTCCGAGACGGCGCGCGTATACGGCTCCAGGAACCGATCGGTCCCTGTGATGATGAAGCCGCGTTCGCCCAGTTCAGCGTCAGCGATACTGGCGACGAGGTCGTTGAGCTCGACCAGGATCCTGTTTTTGGCGGCCTCGGCACGGGTCGCGAGGATCAGGCCGTCCAAACTGCGGTAGGACACGCCGCCAATCACCAGGAGCAGCAGCAGCGCGGTGCCAAATCCCATCCAAATCTTGCTGCCGATAGACCAGTTCACTCCGGGCCTCCTTCAGGTGATGTCGACATCACGATACGTCAGACGCCAACGTCGAGTCATTCCCCGCCGATCGCATCGCCATGACGGGCTCGTCCGCTTCGCCCCATGAGGGCCAGCATGCCGTAGGTGATGCCTTCGGCCGGATCGAGAACTTCCTCCGGCGGCTTCGCGCGTGCGAGGCGTTCGAGGTTGCGATATTCCCTGATCGCGTCGG
>JBKJTD010000208.1:0-4687 GCA_046590915.1 Vicinamibacterales bacterium | reverse complement strand
GCCGGATCGGTCATGGGCACAGTCGGCTACATGGCGCCCGAACAAGTGCGCGGTCAGGCCGTGGACCATCGCGCCGACATCTTCGCGTTGGGCGCCGTGTTGCACGAGATGCTGAGTGGCCGCGGCCCGTTCCACGGCGACTCTGCCGCCGACATGATGACGGCGACGCTCACCGCGGACCCGCCGGCCCTCGACCCGTCAGGAGCGACCGTGTCCCCAGCGCTCGCGCGGATCGTGCGGCGCTGTCTCGAAAAACGTCCTGAGGCGCGGTTTCAGTCAGCGCACGATCTCGCCTTCGCGCTTGAGGCGAGCGGCGCGCCAGATTCCGTGAGTGGCGTGATGCCGCTCCGACCGACGTTCGCCACGGCGTGGCGACGCGCGCTTCCTTGGGGCGTCGCCGCCAGCCTCGCGATCGCCCTCGTCGCACTCGCCCTGTCATCCTCGACCGAGCACACATCGTCGGCGATCGGCATCACGCGCTCGCTCATCAGCGCGGCACCGGCCGACAGCTTGCGGTCGATCCCGGCCGACTATGTGCGGGGAGGAGAGGGCCGGCCCAGCCGCACCGCATTTGCGCTCTCGCCAGACGGACAATCGCTGGTGTTCAGCGCCGTGAGCGGCAACCGTCAGCAACTGTTCGTCCGGCGGCTCGATCAACTTGAAGCCACCGCGATTGACGGCACCGACGATGGGCACAGCCCGTTCTTCTCGCCCGATGGCCGATGGCTCGGCTTCCAGTCCGGAGGCGCCACCGGAGGCCCAGTGCGAAAGGTCCTCCTCGCGGGCGGCACGCCGCCGACGACGGTGTGCGAGGCCACGCTCCTTTTCGGCGCCAGTTGGAGTGTCGACGACACCATCGTGTATGCGATCGAAGATGGCGGCTTGTGGCGCGTCTCCGCCGCAGGCGGTGTGCCTGAGGCCTTGACCATCGTCGACCCGAAGCGGTCTGAATTCAGCCACCGGTTGCCGCACTTCCTGCCGGATGGCAAGAGCATCATCTTCACAATCACGAGCTCGTACTTGCCGAATTGGGAGGAGGCGCGGTTGTCGCACCTGACGCTGGCCACGGGCGAACGTCGTGATCTTGGCCCAGGCGCCGACGCCCGGTACGTCTCGAGCGGACACCTGGTCTTCGCGCGATCCGGAACACTGGTCGCGGCACCGTTCCACGCTTCGACCCGGGACGTGTCCGCCAATTCCATCACCATGCTCAGTGACCTCATGCAGGCGGCGAACATGACCAATGACACACTCGACACTGGTGCCGGGCAGTTCAGTCTCTCTCTGTCCGGCTCGCTGGTGTACCTGCCAGGCGGCCTCTTTCCGGATGCCGAATACACCATCGTCGCGGCGGATCGACGAGGCCGCGCGCGGCCCCTGCCAAACGTGCCTCCCCGTCCGTACTTCGCGCCATTGTTGTCCCCGGATGGGACGCGCCTGGTCGTGTGGACGCAGGGGCGGGATCGCAACGTCTGGACCTACGACCTCGCCCGGAGCACGCTCAGCCGGTTGACGACAGAAGGCCGGAACCATCGGGCCATCTGGACGCCGGACGGAACACGCATCACCTTTTCGAGCGCCGTGGACGGCACCTACAACCTGTTCTGGATGCCGGCCGATGGCAGTGGTCCAGCCGAGCGGCTTACCACGAGCCCGCGGGCGCAGGAACCGAGTTCATGGTCACCCGATGGCCGGACGCTGGTCCTGCTCGAACAGCCCGCACCCGGAGCGGCGAGCACGCCAATGCGACACTCGCTGGATGGTGGCCCGCTCACACCAGTCCTCTCGTCGAAGTTCGATGTCTCGTATCCAGAGTTGTCGCCTGATGGCCGGTGGCTGGCGTACGTGTCGAACGAGTCGGGCCGAAGCGAGGTGTACGTCCAGCCGTATCCGGGCCCCGGCCCGCGTCAGCAGGTATCGACCGGTGGCGGCACGGCGCCGGCCTGGTCTCGACGCGGCGAGATGTTCTACACGGTGCAGATGACCCCCGAACTCATGCGCATGATGTCTGTGCCGTTCACCGTGACGCCGTCGTTCGCCGCCGGGACGCCGCAGGTGTTGTTCGAGGGATTGTACGGAAGGCTCCAGGGGTTGACGCGCGGCTACGACGTCAGCCTCGACGGCCAGACGTTTTATCTGACCCAACCGAGAACACGGCCCCAGATCCGCGTCACGCAGATGGTCCTGGTGCAGAACTGGGTCAACGAGCTTACACGGCGCGTGCCGATCAAATAGATACAGTCTGGGCCTCGCCACAGTCGACTCAACCGCCCATGTCGGCACCCGTCTCGGTCCCTATCACATCGTCGGCGCGAGGCGAGAGGGAGTCACGGAGTCCGCCCGGAGGTCCATATCGCGCGAGCTGAATACGACGGCGCGCGTCTGGTGTTGGGCACGGTTCGTACGCCGGTGTCGACACAAGGGGGGCGCCGCCTTCTTCCGCGCCTTCGGCGAGAGAGCGGAGTGGACGATGACCGCCGATGGCCAGCGATTTCTGTTCGTGGACTACCCGCGCGCGGCATCGCAGACGATACGTGTGCTGGCCAACTGGCAGGCGAGGCTGAAGTAGGATGGCGGAGTTTCCGAAGGAGCACAGATGAGCATGTCAACTCGCGTGGCAATGGTGATGGTTTTGGTCGCGATCTCCGCGGGCTTTGCCCTTGAGGCCCAGGACGCGCGCGTCAGGCAGGTCCTCGATCGTGGCCGGCTCGCGCTCGCCGGAGGAACCGAGCGCACGCTGCCGAACACGTTTGCGATGACGGGACGCAGGACCGTCAGCGGCGATGGGGGCAAGACGTACTCGTTTGAGATTTACGCCCAGCTCCCGGACAAGTTTGTTTGGAAGGAAGATTCCGCGAGGCGCGGCGTCACGGCCCGTCGAGGTTTCGATGGCAACCGCCTGATTACAGATGTGCCGCAGGACCTCGCCCTGAGCATCCCCATGTCAGAAGGCGCAACCCCCGCGCAGCGGGCCGACGTTCCGCGTGACGCCGATCAATTGAAGACCGTCCGCGCGCAGTTTTCGGCCCTGACCCTTGGGCTCTTTGCCACCTCGCTCCGATCGGTTCCGCTGACCTTCGCTGACGTTCAAGGCGGTGAGACCGCTAACGCGATTGGAGTGTCGGGCCGCGACGGGTTTGGGGCAACGCTCGCGTTTGATCGCGCCACCGGTCTGCCAGCTTGGCTCGGATACCGGGAGCCCTCTCAACAGGGAAGCGTCTCGCGCCGGTGGGTCTATGGACACTATCGGAATGTTGAGGGCCGGATGGTGCCCCACCAGCTGACGTGGATGATGAGCTACTCAGCGACAGGTCCCCTGCTGAAGAGCGCTGAGTACACGGTCACCGAATATCGCTTCGACCTTCCGATCGACCCGAAGGTCTTCAAGAAGTAGTAAGGAGAACGAGGCTGCTGCTATGGTTCGGCTCGCCGTCGTCGTTCGGTGCAGCGGTGGCAGACCGTCAACACCAATACCCACTCCGGCTGTCGGAGTCCGTACGACATCCACCCAGACGGCAAGGTGCTGGTCCTCATCGCCGCCCCCGACATCGTTTCGAACTTCTTCGACTATCTGTGGACGATCGCGCCGGGGCGTCCATGAGTCGGAGTAAGATTCCCCCCACACCTTCATGATTGGGACGACGCTCGGGCACTACAAAATCCTGCGTTTGGTCGGCAGCGGCGGCATGGGCGACGTGTATGCGGCTGAGGACCTGACGCTTGGCCGCTCGGTGGCGATCAAGATCCTGCCGGCGGCCGTCGCCGGCAGCGCCGATGCCCTCGACCGATTCGAGCGCGAGGCCAAGGCCGTCGCCGCCCTGAATCACTCCGGGATTGTCACGCTCCATTCGCTTGAGACAGCCGGCGACGTACGGTTCATTACGATGGAGCTGGTGGAGGGCGAGCCGCTGTCAGCCAGAATTCCGGCCGCCGGTCTTCCGTTCGAAATCCTCCTGCGCCTTGGCGTGGAGATTGCCGATGCGGTGAGCGCTGCGCACGACCGCGGGATCGTGCATCGCGACCTGAAGCCGGCCAATGTGCTGGTGACTGCCGCCAACCACGCGAAGGTGCTCGACTTCGGCCTCGCAAAACTCCGCGAACCTGCAGGCCTCTCCGCAGAGCAGCCCACGCGGCAACTGACGGGTGAAGGGCGCATTGTCGGCACCGTATCGTACATGTCTCCCGAACAGGCGGAGGGGCGGCCCGTCGATCACCGCACGGACATCTTTTCGCTCGGCGTGCTGCTGTACGAGATGGCCACCGGCCAGCGCCCGTTCCAGGGCGACACAAGCATGGCCGTGTTGTCGGCGGTGCTCAAGGACCAGCCCCGTGCGGCCACCGACATCAACCCGGCACTGCCTTCGGCCTTCGCCCGCATCCTCAAGACGTGTCTGCGCAAGGATCCGGATCGCCGCTATCAGAGCGCGAAGGACCTCAGGAACGAATTGCAGACGCTGCGTGAGGAGCTCGACTCGGGCGAACTGCAACGGCCGGCGTTCGCGGCCGCAACCTCGGCCCGGCGAGGCCCAATCATCGCCGCGAGTCTCGTGGGCGTCGGACTGCTGGCGCTCGCCGCGGCGTTGTGGCCCCAATCGTCACCGTCCGCGCCCGCGCTCACGTTGCAGCATCTGCAATTGACGTCGGCCCGTGGTGAAGAGCTCGAACCCACACTGTCGCCCGACGGAAA
>JBKJTD010000196.1:0-3409 GCA_046590915.1 Vicinamibacterales bacterium | reverse complement strand
ACGAAGGCGAGTCCTTTCTCACGGCGCTTGATGCCAGGACCGGCAAAGACGTCTGGTCGGTGAACCGCTCGGCGTTTGAGAGCCGCGCGAAGTCCGGTTGGGCGACGCCGTTTATCTGGACCCACAACGGTCGCACGGAAATTGTCACGATCGGCAAAAGCCTCGTCGTGTCATACGGACTCGACGGCAAGGAATTGTGGCGGATGCGCGGCATGACCCAGGCGACGCCAAGTCCGGCTGCGGCCGGAGGCCTGCTCTTCGTGGGTTCAGGGTCACAGGGCGAGAACAATCGCCCGCTGTATGCGATCAAACCCGGGGCCACTGGCGACATTTCACTGACGGAAGGCCAGACAGCCAATGAGTTTGTGTCCTGGTTCCAGCCGCGTTTCGCCGCCTACACCGGCTCGCCGCTCGTCTATCGCGGCCGCGTGTATGCGATCAACGACAACGGCATCCTGCAGGTGGCCGACGCCGAGACGGGCAAGGAACTCTACAAGGCCCGCGTGGGTGGAGGCGGCCTGACATTCTCCGCGTCGCCACTGGCAAGCAAGGGCCGCATCTACGCGATGAGCGAAGACGGTGATGTGGTCGTGTTCGAAGCCGCGGACGAATACAAGGAGCTCGCGAAAAACAGCTTTGGCGAAATGAGTCTGGCGACGCCCGCGGTGGATGCGACGAGCCTCTACGTCCGCACGGCGACGAAGTTGTACAAGGTCTCGACGAAGTAGGTGGGGTGGGTGGCGTGGGATCCTCTGCCGACCGTATTACTTGTTCCCGATGCCGCTCAGTCCGTTGAGTACGACCGTAATTGCCGCCGCGCTTGCGGTGGCATCGGTCTGCGGCTGGATGAAGAGGAAGCGCTTGCCGTCTGGCGCGACGCTGTAGAGATCGACTGTCAGGTTGGGTCTCGGCAAGGGAGACTGAAAGAGCCGCGTTGGTGCCTTGAATTCAAGGTCGCCTGACGCGCCGCTGCCGGGCGCAATTGCGACGGACATCATGTCGCCGGTGGGCGACAGGTAGAACAACTCCCGCATGTCGCTCCGCCAGAGCGCCTGACCTCCGCCCTTTGACGACACCTGCCTCCGCCGGTCGAAGGCGGGAAACGGTGCCACCCAGACCTCGTACTCGCCGTTGTCATTCGACATGTACGCCACCCACCGGCCGTCCGGGGAAAAGTGAGCTCCGTCGATGTTCACGCGGGCTTCGGTGAGCAGACGCGGCTCGCCAGACGAGGCGGGTCCTGTCATCTCAATCGCAAAAAGCTTCGCGGGTTGCGGCAGGTGGAACAGCACGAACTTGCCATCGCGCGACCAGTCGTCGAGCCACTTCGGGTCATCCGTCGACGCGTAGGCCAGCGTCCCCTCGCGCGAGCCCAACGCCTGCACATAGAAGTCACGCTTACCGGTTTTTGTGCTCTCGAACATCACCGCATCCGCGTCCGGAGACCAGACCGGATCGTTGTTGCCGAGGGCGTCGAAGGTCAGTTGACTGGTGATATTGGTGCGCATGTCCACTGTCCAGAGGTCAAACCCAGAGCCCTTCGCCGCCCACCGTGACACCACCGCCCGGCGCGCGTCGGCCGACAGTCGAATCTGGTTGTACGCGCCCGGTTCCCCGGCCTGGCCCAGAGGCTTTCCCTCGCGGCTGATCCACGTGAGATCTGAAACCGCGTCGCGCTGGCCACCTGTTCGATAGGCCAACACGCCCGTGTCCGACACGGTGAACGACGCCCTGCCGCTGACCGCCGTGAACAACAGGTCCGACGCGACGCGCACGGGCTCTCCCGTGACGCGCAGCGTCTCTGCATCGAACGGGTGCGCCAGCAGCTCGCCGTCACGGTGATACAGCAGGACGCCGGGGGATGCATAGGCGACGTTCGACTCGGCCTGGATGATGAACGTCGGCGCGCCACCCGACAGCGATGAGGCGTAGATGCCACGCTTGCCAGGCTCGCTGCTCCAGTTCACGAAGAGGAAGCGGCGGCCATCGGGCAGAAAGTGTGGATGGACCAGGAAGCCACTCTGTGTCACGTCCTTCCTGCTGATGAGCACCTCGGCGAGACCGCCAGCCGCGGACACTTGCAACAGTTCCCCGTTACTTCCGCTGGAAAACAGGATCACGCCATCGTGGTTCCACGTGCCTCCACCAAATCCAACGGTGTCACAAATCTTCTGCGGCGGGCCGCCGGCCACCTCGACTCTCATGACGTTGCCTGGCCGGAAGAAACCAAGCGAGCGACTGTCGGGCGACCAGAAGAGCTGTGTCGCGCCATCAGTGCCAGCGAGCGGGCGCGCCTGCACGGCGTCCAGTGGTCGCACCCAGATAATCTGCGGGCCGTTCGGCACCGACGGCGCCAGATAGGCGAGGTGACGCCCGTCCGGAGACAGCGACATCGAGATCGCGGCGACCAGCGCACCCGATGCCGGTGTCGGCACCTCAAATCGCACCGGCAGCACTTCTGGCGCCGGACGGAACGATCGCACGGCGGGCACCAGGGTGACCAGCCACACCAGGGCCAGAGCCGCCACTACGAACCACAACGTGCGCTCACGGCCCGTGCGAACTGGAGTGGCGGCGGTGATGGACTGCGCCGCGACGGGCTCGCGCTCATCGAGTTCCAGGCGCGCATCGCCAATCGCACTCAGACGTTTGCGCGGGTCCTTCTCCAGGCAGCGTCTCAGCAGGCGATGGACCGGCGCGGGTAGGTCGGCGGGCAAGGCCGCCCACGCGACATCTTCCTTGAGGACCCCGGCGAGCGTGATCGAAATGTCCTCGCCTTCAAACGCCCGACGACCCGTGAGCATCTCGTAGACGACGACGCCGAAGGCCCAGATGTCGGCGCGTCGATCGACCGCGCGCCCGCGCGCCTGCTCCGGCGCCATATACGCGGCCGTGCCGATGATCATGCCCATCTGTGTGGCGCGTGCGGTGAGCGTGGGAGAGTTCGAGGCATTCCCCCCAGAGGCGCCTGCGGGGTCCATCGCCTTGGCCAGGCCGAAGTCCAGCACCTTCACGGTACCGTCGGCGCGGACCTTGATATTCGCCGGTTTCAGATCGCGGTGGATGATGCCCAGTTCGTGCGCAGCCTCGAGCGCGTCGGCCATCTGCCGTGCGATGGGCAGCACGTCATCGAGCGTCATCGGCCCGCGCCCGATGATGACTGACAGGTCGTCGCCCTCGACGAGTTCCATCACGAGCGCCGTTCGACTGCCGCTCACGGCGCCCCGAGCAGCGCCGAGGGACGCGTCGCTTTCAAGTCCGTAGATCGCGGCAATGTTCGGATGGTTGATCGCCGCGAGGGTTTTTGCTTCGCGTTCAAAACGTGCCAGGCGGTCCGCATCGAGCGCAAACGCCTCGGGAAGGACTTTGATCGCGACGTCGCGATCGCGCTGGGTGTCCCTCGCCCGTT
>JBKJTD010000057.1:0-14659 GCA_046590915.1 Vicinamibacterales bacterium | reverse complement strand
AGGGCCAGATTCTGGTGTTTGGCGCACTCAGTGTCAGCGACCTCGACCACCTGTTCATCCATCAACTGACACCGACTGTCTCAACGCCGTCGGCGGCGCGCGCGATTGAAGCGGCGGCTGCGTCGCGCAATGTCTCGATCGCTGGACACCTGAAAATTGACACCGGAATGAATCGGCTGGGCTTTCGGCATGACAACCTGGCTCGGACCATTCCAGAGGTGCTGGCGATGAAGCACCTGCGTCTGGAGGCGGTGTACACACACTTTGCCACTGCCGATCACCCTGAGTCGCCGATGCTCGAAGAGCAGCGCGTGCGTTTTGAACGCGCGTCAGCAGCGCTTGGCGCGATGGGCCTGCGTGGTATCACGCGCCACGCGGCCAACTCGGCGGCGTTGATTCGCGATGCGCGCACGTGGCTCGACGCCGTGCGACCTGGCTTGCTGCTCTACGGCATCGTGCCGCCGCCGCTGGCGGCAGCCGATTTGGACCTGCGACCTGCCCTGTCACTGGTGAGCCGCATAGTGCACGTCAAGGGGGTGCGGTCAGGCGAAGGTGCCGGCTACGGGTTGCACTGGGCGCAGGACACCCCTCGGACGCTGGCGATTGTGCCGGCCGGCTACGCGGATGGACTTGACACCCGGCTGGCCAATCGCGGCAGCGTGCTCATCCGCGGCCAGCGTCGCGCCATCGTCGGTTCCATTTGCATGGACATGATTATGGTGGACGTGACCGGCATCGACGTCTCGCCAGGCGACGAAGTGGTATTGATCGGATGCCAGGGTGAACAGGAAATCACCGCGCGTGAAGTGGCCGCGACGATCGGCACGATCCCCTGGGAGATCATCTGCCGGCTCGGCTCACGGATAGAGAGAACGTATTAGACATGTCGAAATCAGTGTTCGCCTGTCAGCAGTGTGGAGCGCAGGCGCCGAAGTGGCTGGGCCGATGTCCCGACTGCGGCGGGTGGAACACGTTCGCTGAGGAGACCGTCGAGAAGCCTGACAAACTGGTCGCGAGTCGGAGAGGAGCGGCCGAGCCGATGGGTGGCGGCAAGGCGCAGAAGTACGCCGATGTCGAGGCCGTGGTCTCGGCGCGCTTCTCCACGGGCATTGGCGAGTTTGATCGCGTCCTTGGAGGAGGCATCGTGCCCGGTTCGCTGGTCCTGCTTGGCGGCGAACCCGGCATCGGCAAATCGACCTTGTTGCTGCAGGCGGCTGCGCACTTCGCTCGCGAGGTGGGCCCGGTGTTGTATGCCTCGGGTGAAGAATCCGAACATCAGGTGAAGATGCGCGGCGAACGGCTCGGGGTTGCTGACGCGCCGCTGTATCTGCTGGCTGAGACCTGCGTCGAACGCATTCTGGACGAAGTGGATCGCCTCAAGCCCGCGCTCCTGATCGTGGACTCGATTCAGACCGTCTTTTCACTCAAGATGGCGTCGGCGCCAGGCAGCGTCGGACAGGTCCGCCAAGCCGCCACTGATTTTCTGTTTACGGCCAAGGGCCGCAATCTCCCAACGGTCGTCGTCGGGCACGTGACAAAAGACGGCGCGCTTGCAGGCCCCAAGGTGCTCGAACACGTCGTCGATACCGTGCTGTACTTCGAGGGCGACCGGCATCACTCCCATCGCGTCGTGCGTGCGGTCAAGAACCGATTCGGTGCGATCAGTGAACTGGGCGTGTTTGAAATGACCGGCGCCGGACTACAGGCCGTCGCCAATCCATCGGCGTTGTTTCTGGCTGAACGGCCGGTGGCTGTTCCAGGATCCGCGGTGTTGTGTTGCCTGGAGGGGTCACGACCGTTTTTGGTGGAGGTGCAGGCGCTGGTGAGCTCCGCCACTCTCGGCCAGGCGCGTCGCACCGCCAGCGGTCTCGACCACAACCGTGTGTCGTTGCTTCTGGCAGTGCTCGACAAACGCGCAGGGCTCTCATTTGTCACAGACGATGTGTATGTGAATGTGGCGGGCGGCATGACCATCGATGAACCCGCTGCGGACCTCGCCATTGTGGCCGCCGTGGCGTCGAGCCTGCGCAATCGTCCTCTGAGGGAACAAACCGTGGTGTTTGGAGAAGTGGGCCTCGCAGGCGAAGTTCGCGCGACGTCACATGCGCCGCTGCGGCTGCGTGAGGCCGCGCAGATGGGGTTCACTGCCGCCGTCCTGCCTGAGGGCAACCTCGGCGGCGTCGATCACCCGAAAGGCGTCGAGCTTATCGGTGTCCGCACGGTCGGCGAGGCGCTCGACGCGCTCATCGCGTGAAGCCGGATCCGGCTAGAATGTCAATCATGCGCGGCTTCGTGCTCGTTCGGGGACTGTTTATCGGCGCGGTGGTCTATACCGCGATTCAGATTCAGCCTGTGCAATCGCACTTCCTGATCAATGCCGCGCTGGGATTGATCGTGGCCCTGATCATTGTGGCCACCGAATCCCGGATGCGCGAGACAGCGGTCACGCAGCTGCTGGGAGGTCTGCTGGGCTTCGGGATCATGCTGATGGTCGCGCAGGCGATCAACAACGCGTTGTTCTGGGCCAACACCGACGACACCAAGGTGCGCTTCCTTCACGGTCTGATCGTCATCGTGCTGCCGTATCTGGGTCTTGTTTTCGGCGCGCGCAAGGGCGAGTGGCTTGAGCCGGTCAAGCTGGTCAGTTTGTTCCGGGATGCGCGTGCACATCGCCGCTACCGCATCCTCGACACCAGTGCGATCATCGACGGCCGTATTGCCGAGGTCGCCGAAAGCGGCTTCCTGGACGGCACCCTCGTGATTCCGCAATTTGTGCTGAAGGAACTCCAGGCTGTCGCCGATGCGTCCGACCCGCTCAAGCGCAACCGAGGACGTCGCGGCCTCGACATTCTGCACCGTATTCAGAAGACGTCGGGCATCGAGGTCATCATTTCCGACGTCGATTTTCCCGTCATTCCCGAAGTGGACCTCAAGTTGATCGAGCTGGCCAAAACAATGTCCGGCAAACTCGTGACCAACGATTTCAACCTCAACAAGGTCGCGCAACTGCGCGGGGTTGAGGTGCTCAACCTCAACGAGCTGACCAACGCGCTCAAGCCGGTGGTGTTGCCTGGTGAAGTAATGAACGTCTTCATCATCAAGGAAGGCAAGGAATACAACCAGGGTGTCGCGTACCTCGACGACGGCACGATGGTGGTGGTGGATAACGCCCGTAGCCGGATCGGCAAGAACCTCGAGGTGGTCGTCACGAGTGTGCTGCAAACCACGGCCGGGCGCATGATCTTCGGCCGTCACCTCGACGCAGCCACAGGGCCCCGGTCGGCAGTTCAGGCGTGACCGTGCCCTCCCGGCACTGGTGGCGGACAGTCCTGTTCCTGATCCCCGTCATCAGCGTGTACACGATGCTGCTCGGATTTGCGTCGCTCGTGTCCAGCCTCGTTGATCGTCGTGGCCACTTTGCGCACAGGTGTGCGCAGGTGTGGTCCCGATGGATTCTCGGCACCACCGGGGTGCACCTGCGCACGCATGGGTCATTACCGGCCGCGTCGGCGGGCAGTTGTGTGTATGTCGCCAATCATCAAAGCACCTACGACATCCCTGTGGTGTTTGCCGCGTTGCCCACGCAGTTGAGGATTCTCGCGAAGGCGTCGCTTGGTCGTATTCCGTTTCTCGGCTGGCACCTGCATCGGTCGGGCCACGTGCTCGTCGACCGCCAGAATCCGGGGTCGTCGGTGATGCGCCGGATGGAAGACCTTGTGCGTGAGGGCGCGTCATTGATTGTCTTCCCCGAGGGCACACGCAGTGACGATGGGACGATGGGACGATTCAAGGCTGGTGCGTTCATCATTGCCATCGACCATCATCTGCCCGTGGTGCCGCTCACGGTGACGGGCACGAGCGAGGTCATGCGCAAGGGGCAGTTGACAACCCGCCCCGGCGTTGTTGACGTGACCGTGCACCCTTGCATAAGCACCGCCGGACTGGTCCGTGAGGATGTGCGCGCGCTCATCGATCGCGTCCGCGACGTGATGGCCGGCCCGACGGGAGTGAAATGACGACCGCTGCTCCGGAGACATTACAATCGTGAGGATGCACGTGACCGCCATCATCGTCGCTGGAGGGCGCGGAGCCCGGGTGGGCGGCTCCGTGCCGAAGCAACTGATCGAGATCGGCGGCCAGACCGTGTTGCAGCGCAGCGTGGCGGCGTGTGATCACCACCCGGCCGTGCACGCACTGATTGTGGTGATGCCGGCGGAGTTGGTGGCCTCCGGTGACGTGTGGGTTGGGCCCACGCGTTTGCCGTGCCAGGTGGTCGCAGGTGGCGCGCGCCGACAGGATTCCGTTCGCGCGGGGTTTGCGGCGGTGTCTCTCCAGAGTGACGTGGTGATCGTGCATGATGCCGCGCGGCCTTTTGTGTCGGCCGGTGTCATCGATCGGGTGATCGCGGCGGCGGCAGACGTGGGGGCAGCGATTCCCGGCGTGCCGGTTGCGGACACGGTCAAACGTGGTGCGGCGGTCGATGGCGTACGGACCGTGAGTACGACGGTGCCGCGTGAAGACCTGTGGCTCGCCCAGACGCCGCAGGGATTCCGGCGTGCCGTGCTTGCCAGGGCGGTGGCCGATGGCGCCGGCGGCGCCGAGGCGACCGACGAAGCACGACTGGTGGAATTGGCGGGAGGTCGTGTGGCGATTGTTGACGGCGATCCGCGCAACGTGAAGATTACGACGGGAGACGATGTGACGGAGGCGAGGCGGATAATGGCGGGCAGTCGCGTAGGCACCGGGTACGATTTGCACCAGTTGGTGAGCGGGCGGCCGATGGTGCTCGCCGGTGTGGATGTGCAGGCGCCGAAGGGGCCGCTGGGACACTCGGATGGTGACGTGGTGTGTCACGCACTGACCGACGCCCTGCTTGGCGCCGCCGGTGCCGGCGACATCGGCCAGATGTTTCCCAACACCGATCCGCAGTGGAAAAACGCGGCCGGCCTCGACTTGCTCGCACGCGCGCTGGTGGTGGTGCGTGAGCGCGGCTGGACGGTTGTGAACGCGGACGTCACGGTGATTCTCGAAACGCCGAAGTTGTCGCCGCACGTGGCTGACATTCGCCGGCGTCTCGCCGGGGTGCTCGGGGTCGCCATCGACGCCGTGAGTGTGAAAGGCAAGACCAACGAAGGTGTGGACGCCGTGGGTCGCGGTGAGGCCATCGCGTCGCACGCGGTGGTACTGCTCGAATCAGGGGTGCGCGCATGACCACACGCCCCATGCGGCTGCGTTTCGCGCCAAGCCCCACCGGACTGCTGCACGTGGGCAACGCGCGCACCGCGTTGTTCAATTGGTTGCTGGCCCGGGGGCAGGGCGGGTCGTTCATTCTCCGGATTGAAGACACCGACACCGAGCGTTCGACGCGTGCGTCCGAGGACGGTATCTGCGCAGATCTCAAGTGGCTTGGGCTCCATTGGGACGAGGGCCCCGATCTGGGCGGACCGTTTCCGCCCTACCGGCAGTCGGAGCGTCTCGAGTTGTACGCGTCGTATGCCCGCACGTTGATGGACACCGGTCACGCGTACTGGTGTTTCTGTTCGGCCGAACAGCTCGAGCAGGAGCGTGCCGCAGCGCTCGCCGCGGGTTCCCCACCCAAGTATTCGGGGCGGTGCCGAACGATCGCGCGAGTGGATGCCGAAGCGCGCCGCGCGGCGGGTGAAGCGGCGGCCATTCGATTCGTCATACCCACAGACCGTGACGTGACGTTTGATGATCGTGTGCGCGGTCCCGTCACCTTCAACACGGCTGTCATCGGGGATCCGGTGATCGTGCGATCAGACGGTGGCCCTGCCTATAACTTTGCCGTCGTCGTTGATGACGCGTTGATGGAAGTGACGCATGTGATTCGCGGTGAGGATCACATCTCGAATACGCCGCGGCAGGTGCTGATTTATGAGGCGCTTGGACTTACGCCGCCGACGTTTGCGCATCTGTCACTCGTGCTCGGTCCCGACCATGCGCCGTTGTCGAAGCGGCATGGCGCGACCAGTGTGTCGGAGTTCCGCGCGCGCGGCTATCTGCCTGAAGCGCTCGTGAACTATCTGGCGCTGCTCGGGTGGTCTCCCGGAGAGGGCGAGGAACTGGTCGCCGCCGACGAGATGGCGCGCCGGTTTGATGTGGCGCGTGTCAGTCACAGCTCGGCGGTGTTTGACACCGAGAAGCTCGCCTGGATGAACCGGCACTACATGAAGGTCTGCGAGCCCGACCGCCTGGTTGGACTGGTGATGCCGTGGTTTGCTTCCGCCTTCCCGAACCTTGGACCGTGGACGCTGTCGGACCCCGGACCACGAGCGGCAGTGAGCAGCATGCTGCCGTTGGCCATCGGCGCGGTGGATCGTCTTGAGGAAATCCCTGACCGCGTGAAGTTTGTTCTTGAGTGGAATCATGCCGAGGCCGCGCGTCTTGTGGCTGCCGAGCCGGACGGGCCGAGGGTGCTCGCCGCGTTTACTGACGCCATTGCAGACGCCGGTCCGCTCACGAAGGAGACGTTCCGCGCGGCTGCCACCAAGGCCCGCGAGGTGACCGGCGTGAAGGGCAAAGCGTTATTCCATCCAATCCGCGTCGCATTGACCGGCATGGATTCGGGACCCGAACTGGACCTGGCGATTCCAGCAATTGACGTAGTCGCCGGCCTGATGGACCGAGTACCATCATGTGTTACCCGAGTCCGCCGACTCCTGTGATGAACCCGGGACCGTGGACCCGCCTGCGCCAAGGCTTCGGCGGGCAGGCCCTGTCGGACCCTGGACCATTTGTATGCCACTGATTTACGGAATCAACTCAGTCTCCGAAGCCCTGAAGGCCCGGCGTGTCTCCCGGCTCGTCCATGTGCGTGGCGGTGGGCCGCGTGTCGACGCGCTGATTGCGCGCGCCCATGAATTGCGGATTCCGGTGGAAACCATGGACCGGATGGCGCTCGACAAGATGGTTCGCGGGGGCGTCCATCAGGGGGTGGCCGCCGATCTTGAGGCGCTCGCCGCGTACACGGTTGAAGAGCTCGTCGACCAGGCCGAAGGCCCGCCGCTGCTGGTGGTGCTCGACAGTGTCGAAGATCCCCAGAACGTCGGCGCCATTCTCCGGACCATTGATGGGGTGGGTGGCCACGGCGTCATTCGTCAGGCGCGGCACGCCGCTCCGCTTGACGGCGCCACCGCCAAGGCCTCGGCGGGGGCGGTCCACCACGTCAAAATTGCGACAGTCGTCAACATCTCCCGGGCGATTGAGGAGCTCAAGGAGAAGGGCGTCTGGACCGTCGGGCTGGCCGGCGAAGCCGGCGAGGACTATGACACCCTCGACTACACCCTGCCGACCGCTCTGGTGGTGGGCGCTGAGGGGGATGGGATGCGGCGACTGGTCCGGGAAACCTGTGACCGATTGGTCCGGATTCCGATGTCGGGCGAGGTCGACAGCCTGAACGTCTCGGTGGCGGCCGGGGTGGTCTTGTTCGAAGCCCACCGGCAGCGTCGACAGAGCACCCCAAAATAGGGCACAATGAAGGGCTGCTGGTTGTCGGTCTGGAACGGACCGTGCTAGCATCTACGTTTTGTCTGGCTGGCGTAGCTCAGTCCGGTAGAGCAGCTGATTTGTAATCAGCTGGTCGGGGGTTCAAATCCCTTCGCCAGCTCCAATTTTGTGCGAGGGGAACGGCAGCGGCAGGCGATTTTTTTGGCGAGGTAGCGAAGCGGTCAAACGCAGCAGACTGTAAATCTGTCGGCCATGCGCCTTCGAAGGTTCGAATCCTTCCCTCGCCACCAGCCTTCGCTAAACGCGAGCTTCGCTCGCAGCTACGGCTGGCTCCGCCGGCGACGGATTCGGGGTGTTGTAGGTCGGGGGATTTTAGGTCGGTGGAAACGGGCAGCGGTGTGGCGGACAGCGGGCTTGCCCGCCGAAGCGGCCCACGAAGTGGGCGGTTCGCGGAGGCGGGAGTAACTCAGTGGTAGAGTCACAGCCTTCCAAGCTGTTGGTCGCGGGTTCGATCCCCGTCTCCCGCTCCAGACTCCGCCAAACAGTCGCTTCGCTCCTGGCTACGTCTGGCTACGCCAGGTGACGGGACTGGTGAGTTAGGCTCGATGTGGGTGGCAAGGTCATCGACGAAGCCCGCCGAAGCCGCTCACGAAGTGAGCGAGTGGCGAAGGCGGAAGCGGGTGTTTAGCGTAGGCCGACACAGTCGGCCGAAGCTGCGAGCGCAGCGAGCGGTTAGCGTAGGCCGATGTAGCTCAGTTGGCAGAGCACGTCCTTGGTAAGGACGAGGTCACCGGTTCGATCCCGGTCATCGGCTCCAGAAGAGGCACGACAGGCAAGACCCCGACTGCAGTGCGCGGATCGGGCCGGACGGCAGGGCGGAGAAGAAGAGCGTGGCGTGGCCACGCGGTGGTAGTGAGGCAACGCAACTTGTAGGCGGAAGGGTTAGATCCCCGCCGATAGACGGAGACGAGACAGCAATGGCGAAGGAGAAGTTTGATCGTTCTAAGCCGCACGTGAACGTGGGTACCATTGGTCATATCGACCACGGCAAGACCACGCTGACGGCGGCCCTCACGAAGGTCGCAGCTGGCAAGGGCTGGGCGAAGTTTGTGCCGTACGACGAAGTGGCCAAGGCGTCAGAATCGCAGGGCCGTCGTGACGACACCAAGATCCTGACCATCGCGACGAGCCACGTCGAATATGGCACCGCGAACCGTCACTATGCCCACGTCGACTGCCCGGGCCACGCCGACTACATCAAGAACATGATCACGGGTGCCGCGCAGATGGACGGCGCGATCCTGGTCGTAAGCGCGGTGGACGGCCCCATGCCGCAGACGCGTGAACACATTCTGCTGGCCAAGCAGGTCAACGTGCCGTACCTCGTCGTCGCCCTCAACAAGTGCGATGCCGTCGACGACGCCGAACTGCTCGACTTGGTGGAACTGGAAGTGCGCGAATTGCTGACCAGCTACGGCTTCCCCGGCGACGATCTGCCGGTGGTGCGTGTCTCGGCTCTGGGCGCCCTCAACGGCGACGCGGCTGGCGTGGACACCGTGCTCAAGCTCATGGAAGCGCTCGACACCTACATTCCGATCCCCGAGCGCGAAACGGACAAGCCGTTCCTGATGCCGATTGAAGACGTGTTCTCGATCTCGGGTCGTGGCACGGTCGTCACGGGTCGTATCGAACGCGGCAAGGTCAAGGTTGGCGAGGAAATCGAGATCATCGGCTTCACGCCGACGGTCAAGAAGATCGTCACGGGCGTCGAAATGTTCCGCAAGCTCCTCGATGAGGGTGTGGCTGGCGACAACGTCGGCATCCTGCTCCGCGGTGTGGAAAAAGACGACGTCGAGCGTGGACAGGTCCTCGCGAAGGCGGGCTCGATTCTGCCGCACACGAAGTTCAAGGCCGAGGTGTACATCCTGTCCAAGGACGAGGGTGGCCGTCACACGCCGTTCTTCAACGGCTATCGTCCACAGTTCTACATCCGGACGACGGACGTCACCGGCACGCTGCATCTGCCGGAAGGCATCGAAATGGTGATGCCCGGCGACAAGACCACCATCACCGGTGAACTGATGGCGCCGGTTGCCATTGAAAAGGGCAGCCGGTTCGCGATTCGTGAAGGTGGCCGCACGGTCGGCGCCGGCACGATTACCGAGATCATCGCGTAATAAACCACTCATGAGACCCAGGTCCCGGGCCACACGGTCCGGGGCTTGGTGTCTGTTCGAGTGGCGTCTTTTTTGGAAGGTGAGTGATGCGCGAAATTGTCTCGCTGGCGTGCACAGAGTGCAAACGCCGCAACTACAGCACGACCAAGAACCGCAAGAAGAGTTCCGAGCGTCTGGAGTTCAACAAGTTCTGCCGGTTCTGCCGCAAACACACGGGGCATAAGGAATCGAAGTAAGAATTGCCTCATTTCGGAGTTAGGCCAGTAGTTCAATTGGTAGAGCACCGGTCTCCAAAACCGGGAGTTGGGGGTTCGAGTCCCTCCTGGCCTGCCAGTTTCAACGACGCGCGGTACGCAGCATACGGGGTCTTAGACGGACATGACTGAGAACGACAAGGGAACAACGGAACAGGGAGGCGGCTGGTTCAGCCGTGCCCGCCGGTTCCTGACCGAGGTGCGCAGTGAGTTGGCCCGGGTCACCTGGCCCTCCAGCCGCGAAGTCTGGGCCACCACCGTGGTGGTCGTGATCGTCTCGGCGATATTCGGCGTGTACCTCTACGCGGTGGATCTGGGCGCCTCAGCGGCGGTGCGATGGGTCTTCAATCGGTTTGGTGGGGCATGACCGACGTCAAGACGAAGCAGTGGTACATCATCCACACCTACTCGGGCTTTGAAAACAAGGTCCGGGAGTCGCTGGAGCAGCGCGTGCAGGCCTACGGGCTGCAGGATGAAATCGGTGAGGTGTTGATCCCCACCGAGGACATCGTCGAAAAGCGCGGCGGCAAGGAAGTGAAGAGCTCGCGGCGGTTTTTCCCGGGATACATCCTGGTCGAAATGTTCATGTCCGACAATGCGTGGCATGTCGTGAAGAACACGCCGAAGGTGACCGGGTTTGTGGGGGCAGGGTCAAAACCGCAGCCACTGACGCGCGAGGAGGTCGACCAGATCCTGCATCAGGTGACGGTGGCGGCCGAGAAGCCGAAGCCCAAGTACACGTTCGACAAGGGCGATCAGGTGCGTATCAATGAAGGTCCGTTTGCCAGCTTCAACGGCGTGGTCGACGAGGTCAACAACGAGCGCAACACGCTGAAGGTGATGGTCACGATCTTCGGACGTGCGACACCGGTCGAGCTGGATTTTTTGCAAGTCGAGAAGTTGTAGAGACGAAAAATGGCGAAAAAAGTACAGGCACAAGTAAAGCTCCAGATTGCCGCCGGCAAAGCGACCCCCGCGCCGCCCGTGGGCACCGCGCTCGGTCCGCACGGCGTGAACATCATGGACTTCTGCAAGAACTTCAATGCGAAGACCGCAGGCCAGGAAGGGTTGATCATTCCGGCCGTCGTGACGATTTATTCCGACCGGTCCTACACGTTCATTCTCAAGACTCCGCCCGCGCCGGTGCTGCTCAAGCGCGCCGCGAATATCGCCAAGGGTTCAGGCGTGCCGAACAAGAACAAGGTCGGCACCGTGACCGCGAAGCAGGTGGAAGAAATCGCCAAGATCAAGCTCCCCGACCTGAACACGCAGAGCCTCGAATCGGCCATCCGGTCGGTCAGCGGCACCGCGCGGTCCATGGGACTGGACGTGGTGGGATAAGTAAGTAACAGGCTTGAGGGAAAAGGCCAAAGGCCAAAGGTACGAACCGTCCGTACTTTTAGCCTTTCCCCTTAAACCTTTAGCCTTCTTGAAGGGTGGGAGGGTGTACGAACACCCGCTTGGACCACCGGAGGTAGTAGATGCGTAGTCGAGGGAAGAAATACCAGGCAGCCCGGGAAGCGGTGCCTGTTCGGCCTCACTCTGTGGAAGAGGCCATTCCGCTGATCCAGAAGGTCAAGTACACGAAGTTCGACGAGACCGTTGAATTGTCGATTCGTCTTGGCGTCGATCCCAAACATGCCGACCAGATGGTGCGTGGCACGGTGGTGCTTCCGCACGGTCTGGGCAAGTCCAAGTCGGTGCTGGTCATTGCCAACGCCGACAAGCAGCGTGAGGCGCGGGAAGCCGGCGCGGATGAAGTGGGCGGCGAAGAGCTGGTCGACAAGATCCTCGGTGGCTGGACGGCGTTTGACGCGGTCGTGGCCACGCCCGACATGATGCGTGCGGTCGGTAAGCTCGGCAAGGTGCTGGGCCCGCGCGGCCTGATGCCGAACCCGAAGACCGGCACCGTGACGCTCGACGTCGTCAAGGCCGTCAACGAAATCAAGGCCGGCAAGGTGGAGTTTCGGGTGGACAAGGCCGGTGTCGTGCATGCGCCGATCGGCCGCATCTCGTTTGAGTCCGCCAACCTGGTCGCCAACGCGCATGCGTTGATGGACAGCATTGTGAAGGCCAAGCCCTCGGCCGCCAAGGGCAAATACGTCAAGAGCGTGACCATGTCGTCGACGATGGGCCCCGGGGTCGTCATCGAAACGTCGAGCATGGATCAGGTCGCCAAGCAGTAACGGCCGGAGAGAAGAGATCATGGCAGTCACACGAGCAGAAAAACAGATCGAGCTGCAGCAGCTCACCGACGCGTTCCATGGCACCGATACCGCGGTGCTGGTGGACTATCGCGGGGTGAGAGTGCCGCAGGTCACCGACTTGCGCCAGAAGATTCGCGCGACCGGCTCCCAGTACCTCGTCGTCAAGAACACGTTGGCGAAGCGGGCGTCGGCGGGGACGCCATTTGAAGCGCTGTCGGCGCATTTTGTCGGACAGACGGCGGTGGTGTTCACCGGGGCCGACCCGGTGGCGATGGCCAAGACGCTGACGGCGGCCCTCAAGGACATGCCGTCGGCGAGCATCAAGGCGGCGGTGGTCTCGGGGCGCGTGGTCGCTCCGTCCGCCATGACCGAACTGGCGAACTTGCCAGGCAAGCCGGAACTCTACGCCAAGTTGCTGTACGTGCTCAACGCACCGGCGCAGCAGCTGGTCACGGTCCTGTCGGCCGTGCAGCGTGACTTGGTGACGGTGTTGTCCGAGTCCGTGAAGAAGCGGGAAAGCGCACCGAGCGCCGAGCAGCCGATTAGCGATTAGCGATTACCAATGCAGATGGCCAATCCCTGATTGGCGTTTGCCGATAGCAGTTTACAAGTTTCAGATTTCAGATTGTCGATTCGATCAACAGGAGAGAGACCAATGGCAGACGTGACGCAGCAGCAGGTGGTGGAGTACATCAAGGGAATCTCGGTGCTTGAGCTGTCGCAGCTCGTGAAGACGCTCGAGACGGAGCTCGGCGTGTCCGCCGCAGCGGCGATGCCGATGATGATGCCGGGCATGGGTGGCGGCGGCGCGGCCGCGGCACCGGCCGAGGAGCAGACCGAATTCACGGTGACGCTGACCGACATCGGCGGCAACAAGATCAACGTGATCAAGGTTGTGCGCGAAGTCACCAGCCTCGGCCTGAAGGAAGCCAAGGACCTCGTCGAGAGCGCGCCCAAGGCGGTCAAAGAGGCCGTGACCAAGGACGAAGCCGCGGCGATCAAGAAGAAGTTCGAAGAAGCCGGCGCGAAAGTCGAAGTCAAGTAAGTCTGAATTTGCACAACGAGACGTGGAGAGCTGGGAGCGTTTCTTTAAAAAAGAGAACTCCCAGTTCTCCATGTCTCGCTGTGAATTTCGATTTATTTGGCGTGTTTCTTATTTGACGGCCGGCGTCCGTGTACGCCGGCTGCAGCTATTGGCCATGGCGCGTACGCACGCGTCCATGGCGGGATCGGCACGGCCTCGAGGATTATCTGAATGTACAGCCTGCCCAAGAACGTCTATCGCGAGCGCATCGACTTTTCGAAGATTAATACCACGATCCCGATTCCGAATCTCATCGAGATTCAGAAGAAATCGTACGAACGTTTCCTGCAGATGAATCGTCTGCCGTCGGAACGCGAAGACGTCGGATTGCAGTCGGTCTTCAAGTCGGTCTTCCCGATCAGCGATTTCCGGGAGAACTCGTCACTCGAGTTCATCGACTATTCCATCGGCAACTGGGAGTGCAAGTGCGGGCGTCTGGCCGGCCTGGAGCACCTCCGCAAAAAGTGCGAAGGCTGCGGCACCGCGCTGACAGCCGATCCGTACGGCGAAGGCGCCGTCATTTGTCACACGTGTGGTCGCGCCAACGAAGCGCGCGGCAACGTCTGTGACATCTGCGGCACCACCGTCAACATGAAGCTGAAGTACGACGTCGAGGAGTGCCAGGAACGTGGCATGACCTACGCCGTGCCGCTCAAGGTGACGATTCGCCTGGTCGTGTGGAACAAGGATCCCGAGACCGGGGTCAAGACCATTCGCGACATCAAGGAGCAGGAAGTCTACTTCGGTGACACCCCGCTCATGGGCGACCACGGGACGTTCATCATCAATGGCACCGAGCGTGTCATCGTCTCGCAGCTGCACCGCTCGCCAGGCGCCTTCTTCCACGCGGAAGAAAAGACGCTGTTTGGCGCGCAAATCATTCCGTATCGCGGTTCGTGGGTCGAGTTCGAATACGACACCAAGAACCTGCTCTACGTGCGCATCGACCGCAAGCGCAAGTTCCTCGCAAGCGTGTTCCTGCGCGCATTGGGCCTGCGCAGCGCGGCCGAGATTCTGCGCACGTTCTACACGACCGACGAACTGGTCATCAAGGACGGCAAGGTCATGTGGAAGGTGGCCGACACCCTCGTCGGCCGTCGCGCGGGCGCAGCACTGCAGATTCCGGGCTCCGACCTGCAGATCTTCCCGGGCAAGAAAGTCCGCAAGGATCAGATCGAGGCCCTCAAGAAGGCCGGCGTCGAAGCCATCGAACTCACCGAGGGTGAGCGCGAAGGCGCGTGGGCCGCAGCCGACGTCGTGGACCCGTCCACGGGTGAAGTGCTGCTCGAGGCCAATGAGGAACTCTCCGAGCGCGTGTTCGCGATGGCGTCGGAAATGAACGTGGACCGCATTGAAGTCTTCTTCCCCGAGAAGGACGACATCGGCTCGGTGCTGTCACAGACGCTCAAGAAGGATCCGATTCAGAAGCACGAAGAAGCCCTGATCGAAATCTACCGTCGTCTGCGCCCG
>JBKJTD010000239.1:0-13864 GCA_046590915.1 Vicinamibacterales bacterium | reverse complement strand
GTCCTGACGGTCGCCGTGACCGACGGCGTACTCAAACGAGGGACGGCCGACTACGACAGAGACAGCGGGGCTTACGCAGATGTCAGCGCGTTGAAAGTTGCCAGCTTCGGCGCCAATGAGAGCAGCCTTCCCCTCGCTCCCGGTGCCACCCTCACGACTGCCGGCAACGGCACCGTGGTGCTGCAGGCCGATGGCAGCTTCGTCTACACGCCCAATCCCAGCTTCCATGGCATTGACAGCTTTGCCTACAAGGTGTCGGACGGGTACCCGAAGAACCCGGATGACCGCGAAGTGCCGACCGATGGCCAAAATGACATCGCGACAGTCACGATCACCGTCGCGCCGAAGGTCGCCAACGACGGGACCTTCAGCTTGTTGGTTGGAGAGACCCTGTCAGGCGGGCTGCTCACGAACGACCCAGCCCAGAGCACCGCGCTGTATCCGGTCACAATCAGTGAGGCGGGTCCGTCAGGGACGCCCGTCGTATTCACTGGCAGCCGGAACTTCCAGACCAGCCAGTCCAATACCGTGACCGTCAACTCGGACGGCTCGTTCACCTTCACTGCGTCCAACCTCATCTACGGCGGACCGGACCAGTTCGTCTATGCGGCGCACGACAACGTCTCGCGTTCGTGGAACATTGCCACGGTCACCTTCGAGATCAGGCGCCCACTTATCACCGTGGTTGTGCCCGACCAGAGCAAGACGTACGACGGCGCACCACTGCCGACGACGTGCACTGTCAAGAGTGACCTCGTCGCCGCGCCCACGTACTCGCTGACGTATGCGGGCACGATTCGTGGCGGAGCGACATATGGACCGACGGCGACTGCGCCGACGGCTGCCGGCACCTACACCGCCACATGCGTCCACGACGATCCGGCGCTCGGACCGCAGACCGACACGGGCTCCATCCTCATCAACCCGGTGCCGCTCGTTGTCACCGCGGCGTCGACCAGCAAGGTCTATGGCGATGCAACGCCGGCGGTCACACGCACGATCACTGGTTTCACGAACGGTGACGACGCCGGTGACCTCGGTGGTTCATCGGTGTGCAGCACGGCGACATCGGCCGGTCCCAACGTCGGGACTTACAACGGGGCCAACACGTGCACACAGAACCTGACGTCTGCCAACTACACGTTCAGCTACGTTCCGGGCAATTTCTCGATTACACCGCGACCGCTGACCGCCAAGGCCAACGACAAGACCATCGTGCTCCCAAGCCCACTGCCCACGCTCGACGGCACGTTGACCGGGGGAGTCGTCGCGGGTGATGTCATCAATGTGACCTATGCGTCCACCAACTCGGGCACCGTCGCCGGGGTGTTCCCCGGTGTGCTGATTCCCACGGTGACGGCCGGCGGCACGTCGCTCCTGACCAACTACACGGTTACAAGAATCCCGGGAACACTGACGGTACTGAGCGTCGCGCCGTGTTCGGGCAACGGTGGCTACACCACCTACTCGCAGGGTGGATGGGGCTCGACGCCGTCGGGAAGCAATCCAGGGGCGTTGCTCGCCCGTCACTTCGCAACCGTCTACCCTGATGGGGTGGTGATTGGTGCGGGCAATACGTTGTCCTTCACGACGGCAAAGGCGATTGAAAACTTCCTGCCTGGGGGCGGCACATCGAAGCCGCTGACGGCCAGCGACGTGAATCCGAGGAGGTCGGCCGCGGGCAACATCGCCGCTCAGCTACTCGCACTTCGCCTGGCGACGGATTTTTCGGCCGCAGGGATCACAAAGCGCGGTCTCGGCTCTCTGGTCATGCAGTCCGGCCCGCTCGCGGGGCGGACGGTTGACCAGATTCTGACGCTGGCCAATGCGGTGGTCGGAGGACAGCCCAACTCGCTGCCGTCCGGTCTGAGCATCTCAGCGCTGGCGAGCATCCTCGAGTCGCTGAACATGAACTATCACGAAGGTACCGTCAACCAGGGTCTGCTCTCGTGCACCGGCGGCACGCCGGGGGCCTAGACGGCGGCCAGATGGCCTGGGCGTACTTCGCGTAACGGCTTCGGCACAAACGACTCCGCATCAAACATGACCCGGGTGACTCTGTCGTCCGGGTTTATCTTTGGCACCGCGGAAAGCAGCGCGACCGTGTAAGGATGCGCAGGCGCCATGAAAATCTGCTCCGCCTCACCCAGTTCCACGATGCGTCCGCGATACATCACGGCACACGAGTGCAGATCTGACGCACGAGGCGCAGGTCGTGTGCGACAAACAGATAGGTCAGCCCCAGCCGTGCCTGCAAATCCAGCAGCAGGTTCACCACCTGCGCCTGCACTGACACGTCGAGCGCCGACACCGGCTCGTCGGCAATGACCAGGGATGGATTGAGTGCGAGCGCGCGCGCGAGCCCGATACGCTGGCGCTGGCCGCCGCTGAATTCGTGAGGGAACCTGGACACGTGCGCCGGATCAAGCCCGACAAGCTCAAGCAGTTCGGCGACACGTCTGGCACGCTCAGCCTTTGTGCCTTCTTTGAAGATGACGAGTGGTTCGCCGACGATCGAGCCGATCCGCATCCTCGGGTTGAGCGACGAGTACGGATCCTGAAACACGATCTGCAGATCGCGTCTCGCCAGTCGCATCTCTCGCGCCGACAACGGCGCCAGGTCTCGTCCCTTGAACAGTACTTGACCGGATGTGGGTTCAATCAGGCGCAGGATGCAGCGGCCGGTCGTGGTCTTCCCACAGCCGGATTCACCGACAAGACCGAACGTCTCTCCCTGCCGGATCTCGAAACTGATGTCGTCCACCGCGCGCGTTACCGCCCCTGCGCGGAACCACCCGCCCTGGCGGAACTCTTTGACGAGGTGACGGACCTCGAGAAGGTTGCTCACGGCGTTAGCCCCTTGTCGAGAAGGTAACAGGCCGCATGATGTGCCGGGCCGGCCGGAAAGTCCGGTGGCGGGGCCACGTCGCACGGGGCGAAGCGGTGCGCGCACCGTGTCGCAAAGCCGCATCCTGGTGGAAAGGCACCCAACGAGGGCACGGTTCCTGGGATTGCCTCGAGACGCGCGGTAACATCGACACCCGGGAGGCACGCGAGCAGGCCGCGCGTGTAGGGATGGGCGGCCGCGCTGAAAACTTCAGCTACAGGACCGTGTTCGACGATGCGACCGCCGTACATGACGGCGACGCGGTCAGCCATTTCAGCGACCACGCCCAGGTCGTGCGTAATCAACAGCAGCGAGAGACCAAACTCACGACGCAGGTCCCTGAGCAGATCGAGAATTTCCGCCTGAACCGTCACATCGAGTGCGGTGGTCGGTTCGTCGGCGATCACAAGCGACGGTTCGGCGCACAGGGCCAGGGCAATCATCGCGCGCTGTCGCAAGCCGCCGCTCAACTGGTGCGGATAAGAATTTGCGCGTTCCCGTGCGTTGGGCACGCGCGCCGCCTCCAGCCACTCGACTGCCTTGGTCCGCGCCGCAGCGCCCCGGGCCAGGCCATGCACGGCGAGGGTCTCTGCGATCTGCTGACCAATCGTATACACGGGATTGAGGGCCACCATCGGCTCCTGAAACACAAACCCGATCCGTCGTCCCCGAATGGCACGGAGCGCGGATTCATCAAGCGTCATCAGATCGCGACCGTCGAAGTGGATGGCGCCGGACACGATGCGACCCGGCGGCTGAATCAAACGGATCAGGGACAAGGCGGTGACCGACTTGCCGGAGCCGGACTCGCCGACAAGGCCCAGGGTCTCCCCGCGGTTGAGCGCGAAGGACACGTCGGCCACAGCGGCAGCTTCGCCTCCGGAGCGCAGAGGGAACACCGTGCGCAGGTGCTCAACGTGGAGCAGCGGCGAGTCAGGCGAGACGGTCATGGTGCTCGCCAAACACAGTGCGAAGGCTGTCGGAAATTTCACCGAGGGTGGCCCGCGCTTCGACGGCCTGCAGCACCAGCGGCACCAGATTGACTGTGCCCCTGGCACCCGCGTCAAGCGCTTGCAAGGCCTCGCGGCACGTGTCCTGGTTGCGCGTCGCGCGCGTGTGTCGGACCGCCGCCGCCTGACGCGTCTCACTCTCCGGATCGAGCGACAGCTGTTCGATCGTCGACGCCTCAGCGGTGGTGAATTTGTTGACACCGACCACAACGGCCTCTGCGCTGTCGATACGCAGCTGTGCCGCGTAGGCGGCGTCCTGGATGTGTCGCTGGATGAACCCTGCCTCGATAGCCGCCAGGGTACCGCCGGCCTTGTCGATGGTGTCGATGAGCGCCCGGGCTTCCGATTCGATTTCGTCCGTCCGCTGTTCGATGGCCCACGACCCGCCGACCGGATCAACCGTGTTGGCCACGCCAGTTTCCGTCGCGATGACCTGCTGAGTGCGCAGGGCGAGGCGGGCGGCGTCTTCGGTGGGCAGCGCCAGTGCTTCGTCCCGGCCATTGCAGTGCAACGACTGTGTGCCGCCCAGAATGGCGGCCAGCGCCTGCAACGCCACGCGCACAACGTTGTTATCCGGTTGCTGAGCGGTCAGTGTGGAGCCGCCGGTCTGCGTGTGAAAGCGCAGTTGCTGCGCGCGCGGGTGAGTGACGCCGAATCTGTCGCGCATGATGAGCGCCCACAGACGTCGCGCCGCGCGGAACTTGGCGATCTCCTCGAGAAAGTCATTATGCGCGGCGAAAAAGAACGAGAGCCGCTGCCCGAGTTGATTGGGATCGAGGCCTGCGTGTCGTGCCGCATCGACGTAGGCGATGGCATTGGCCAGGGTGAAGGCCACCTCTTGGACCGCTGTCGAACCCGCTTCACGGATGTGATAACCGCTGATCGAAATCGTGTTCCAGTTCGGCAACTCGTGCTCACACCACGCGAAGATATCCGTGATGATGCGCATCGAGTGTCGCGGAGGATAGATGTAGGTGCCGCGTGCGACATATTCCTTGAGGATGTCGTTCTGAATCGTGCCCGACAGTGCCGACAACGGCACGCCCTGGCGTTTCGCGACGGCCACATACAGGGCAAGAAGAATGATGGCTGTGGCGTTGATGGTCATCGACGTCGAGACCTGTCCGAGCGGAATCCCGTCGAAGAGCACGGCCATGTCGTCAAGCGAATCAATGGCGACGCCGACGCGTCCGACTTCGCCTGTCGACATCGGATGGTCTGAGTCGTATCCCATCTGGGTCGGCAGATCGAACGCGACGCTCAGGCCACTGACGCCCTGCGCCAGCAGGTATCGATACCGCTCGTTGGACTCGGCGGCCGTTCCGAATCCCGCGTACTGCCGCATCGTCCAAAGCCGGCCACGATACATCGTGGGCTGGATGCCGCGTGTATAGGGAAACACGCCAGGGTAACCGGCAACTGTCATTGGTGGCCATTCTATATTGCCTCATTGGCCCATTGCCCAATTGCGCTACCCTCTCTGGTATTATCCCCCCACGGTTTCGGCCTCGACGAGCGTCGTTCGTCCCGGGGCACTGGAGGAGTCATGGACCCTGTAATGAATCAGCTGGCGCGGGAACTCGCCGACGTCATTTCAGCTGTGGTGGCCGCGGACTCCCGGGTTGAAGCGTGCCGCGACAAAGCGCGCGCCGCCGGGTATGACATGCGTGTGGCGCTCGATGCGGCGATGACGTTTGTGCCGCTGCCTGGGTCTGCTCACGTGCAGGGCGCGCTGGTGCCGGTGTCGGGGGTGAAGGCGCTCCCCGCGCCCAAGGCCTCGCTGGAAATGACGGCCAACGATCGCCGGTTTCTGAAGTCGCTCAGAATTTCCGCCGACGAAGCCACCGAAAAAGAAGTCGAGTAACGGTCCGCGTTACCACTCGCGCAGATCTCGTCCTGTCATGGCGGCGGGTTGATCGAGACCCAGCAGCGCCAGGATCGTCGGGGCGACGTCGCATAGCGCGCCTCCCGCACGCAAGGGGGGGCCGCCGGTGGGTTCGCCCACAAGTATCAGAGGCACCGGGTTGCTCGTGTGAGCCGTGTGCGGTGACTGCAGTTGGTCGTCCCACATCTGTTCACAATTGCCATGGTCCGATGTCACAATCGCGGTCCCACCCGCCGACCGCACCGCCTCAATGATGCGACCAAGACACCGGTCGAGCGTTTCAACGGCGGCAATTGTTGCCGAGAGATTCCCCGTGTGGCCCACCATGTCGGCGTTCGCGAAATTGCAGATGATCACGGGGTGCGCCCCTCGGCGAAGGTCTTCAACGAGGGCGTCAGCGATGAGGGGTGCGCTCATCTCTGGCTGAAGGTCGTATGTGGGAACCCGCGGAGACGGAATGAGCAGCCTGTCTTCACACGGGTAGGCGCGCTCCTGGCCACAGTTGAAGAAATACGTGACATGGGCGTATTTTTCGGTCTCCGCCAGTCGAAGGTTCGACACGCCGAAGTGGCTCAGGACCTCTCCCAGGTGTTGCCCGAATGTCTGTCGAGCAAACACGACTGGCAGGCCGAACGTCTCGTCATACTCCGTCATGCAGGTGTAGTGCACGTCCGGCCGGACTCTGCGCTCGAATCCCGAGAAATCGGCCAACGCGAGCGCGCGGGTCAGTTGCCTCACGCGATCAGCCCGAAAATTAAAACAGATCACCGAATCGCCAGCGCGTATGGGCGCGACTGGCTGACCCTCACCGTCAAGCAGAACCGTCGCCTCCACAAACTCGTCGGTCGTGCCCTGTGCGTACGATCGTTCGAGGACCTGCCGTGCGTCCATGCCGGTGGCCCCAATGCCGTGCACCAGGGCGTCAAAAGTGCGCTGTGTTCGCTCCCAGCGGTTATCGCGATCCATGGCGTGGTACCGACCACAGATAGTGGCGATGCGACCGACACCCAGACGCGAGACCTGCTCTTCAAGTTGGCTGACAAAGCGAACGCCGGAGGTGGGTGACGTATCACGGCCGTCGGTGAGCGCGTGGACGAAGACCTGCGTGAGGTCCCTGTGCTTGGCCAGTTCCAGCAACGCATACAGGTGGCGCTGATGACTGTGCACTCCTCCGTCCGAAAGCAGGCCAACCAGATGCAATGCACGCCCGGTTTGCCGACAGCGACCAAGTGAGGCGGCGAGCGCGTCGTTTCCAGGCAGGTCGCCATCCACGATGGCTTTATCAATTCTCGTCAGGTCCTGATAGACGACTCGGCCGGCTCCCATATTCATGTGGCCGACTTCCGAGTTGCCCATTTGTCCGACGGGAAGCCCCACCCGCTCGCCCGAGGCCTCAAGGGATGTGTGGGGGAATCGGGAAACGAGCTCCGAGTAGTTCGGTGTCTTCGCCAGGGAAATCGCATTCCCCTTTGAAGCCTCGCGAAGTCCCCATCCGTCGAGAATCAGCAGGACGAGCGGCTTCGAGCGCGGCATCAGTTCGCCTTCAAGTGTGCCAGGGCCCGACGTCCGGCAAATCGCGCGGTGTTGCCCAGCGCTTCTTCGATGCGAAGGAGCTGGTTGTATTTCGCCGTGCGATCCGAGCGGCTGGCGGATCCGGTCTTGATCTGGCCGCTGGCGGTGGCCACGGCGAGATCGGCAATCGTGGTGTCCTCGGTCTCGCCAGATCGATGCGACAGCACACTGGTGTACCCGGCCCGGCGCGCGATGGCCACAGCATCGAGCGTCTCAGACACCGTGCCGATCTGGTTGAGTTTCACGAGCAGCGAATTGCCGATTTTTTCTTCGATGCCGCGACGCAGGATTGCCGGGTTCGTGACAAACACGTCGTCGCCGACCAGTTGGATGCGCGAGCCCAGCGCGGCCGTCAGACGCGTCCAGCCGGGCCAGTCGCTTTCGGCAAGGCCATCCTCGATGGAGGCGATCGGATACTGCCGGCACCAGTCTTCGTACATCGCGATCATCTCGTCGGAGGAGCGCATCCCCTCGCCCGACTTACGCAGGTTGTAGGCGCCGGCGCTCTCGTCCCAGAACTCCGATGCCGCCACGTCCATGGCGAGCACGAGGTCGCGCCCCGGTGTGTAGCCGGCGCGGTGCACGGCTTCCAGTACGAGTTCAAGGGCGGCCTTGTTGGAGGCGACACTGGGGGCGAAGCCGCCTTCGTCGCCGACGCCCGTGGCCAGACCGCGCGATTTGAGAATGCTGCGCAGCGCATGGAAGGTTTCGGTGCCCGCACGCAGGCCTTCCGCAAACGTGGGCATGCCGATGGGCATCACCATGAACTCCTGAAAGTCCACGTTGGTGTCGGCATGTGCGCCGCCGTTGAGGATATTCATCATCGGCACGGGCAGCAGAACGCCGGCGTCGGCGACCGGCGACTCAAGCAGCGTGACCAGATGCGCATGGAGCGGCACCTTGAGCCCTGCGGCCGCGGCATGGGCGACGGCCATCGAGACACCAAGGATCGCGTTGGCACCAAGGCGGGCTTTGTTGGGCGTGCCGTCAAGTGCGAGCAACTGGCCGTCAATCGCGCGCTGGTCCGGCGCTTCGCCGCGCAGCGCTGCGGCGATCTCGGTGTTGATGTTCGCCACGGCCTTCGCAACGCCTCTGCCCAGGTAACGGCCCATGTCGCCATCCCTGAGTTCCAGGGCTTCCCTGGTCCCGGTCGACGCTCCAGAGGGAACGGCGGCACGGCCCATCGCGCCAGTGTCGAGCACGACGTCCACTTCGACGGTGGGATTGCCTCTGGAATCAAGAATCTGGCGACCGTGGATGGATGCTATGCGCACTTGAGCAAATTACTCCAAAACATCATGGAAATGACTGGGATTCCTGTTTGACTTGGCCTGGAGGGTGGCCTACGATCTGATTCGGACGTTTCCATCAGTCAGCCCGCCATTTATTCCCAGGACTTGGGAGGCCGTATGCCCGGTTCCGCCGCGAAAGTGATCGCCTCGTTCACCGCGTTGACGTCGACGTTTGGTGTGACGTACGTGTCCGCGCAGCCTGTGGCCTCCCGAATTCCGGTTGCGGTGACGGTGGAGGCTTCGATGCGCGCTGGGTCGGTGGTCGGGATCGTCAAAGACGATCAGGGCATCGTCGTGTCGGGTGTCGCCGTTACCGCGATTGGGACGACGCAGGCGCTGGCCAAAACCGACAGTTCAGGTCAATTCAAGCTGACGCTCGTGCCAGGTGACTACATCCTGCGCGCGTCGCGGGATGGGTATGTGTCGCCCTACCGTGCTCCGGTCCGGATCCGGGCCGCTGCGCAGATTGAACGCAACATCACGATTACGCGCCAACCCGGCCTGACCGACCGCAAGGTCATCATGGCCGCCACCGGTATCGGCGCGGGTGCCTCCGATCCCCTGCCTGTCGAGTCGGTGGTGAAACCCGCTGCCAAATCCGACAGCCTGCAGGCGTGGTACCTCCGCCATCTTCCGAGGTCGGTGCTGCGCGATGGCGCGGCGCCGGGGACCGCTCAGAAGGGGGATCCCGATTTTCGATACCTGCCGTCCTTCCTCGATAGAGCGTTCACCGGATCGGCCAGAGCTGCCGCCAGCTTTTTTGCTGATACGGATTTTTCAGGTCAGGTCAACATGTTGACGACCTCCGCTCTCAACCCCACGGTGTGGGAAGGCCAGTTGCCGCGTGGCGTGGCCTACCTGTCGGTGGGCGCACCCGTGGCAACCCACGGGGACTGGCGTTTACGCGGCGCGATGTCGACCGGAGGCTTGGCCTCGTGGGTGGCGCTGGCCGAATACGAAGCGCGCGATGTGCGGACCCACGCTTTCCGAGTCGGCATGTCCTACGGCGCGCAGCGGTTCGCTGATTCCTCCAGTGCCGCCATCCTGAAGGCCAACGACGGCACCCGTACCGTGGCGAGTGTCTACGGATTCGACCGTTGGCGCGTCAACCCGCACGTCGAATTTGACTACGGCCTGCGCGCCGATCGGTACGACTACGTCACTGGGCGCAACTTCCTGAGCCCGCGCATGGGCGCGCGCGTGGGGTTGTGGACGCGCACGTTCCTGACCGCCTCGGTTTCAAGCGCCGTCATCGCCCCTGGTGTCGACGAGTTCCATCCGCCTCCGACGTCCGGCCCCTGGCTCCCACCTGACCGTACGTTTGCCTCGCTGGTGCACGGCGCAGCCTTCACACCCGAGCGCGTCCAGCGCTACGAACTCGGCGCCGAGCGGGAATTTGGTCCGATCGGACAGTCCCGCAAGGTCGCTGCCCGTTGGTTCCGCGAGGAGACGCGCAACCAGCTGGCCACGATGTTTGGACTCGATGCCGGACGAGGCGTGGGTCACTACTATGTGGCGACCGCCGGTGACGTCACACTGCAGGGCGTCAGCGTGCGCACGTCGGGATGGTTTACCTCGCGGCTCAAGGCCAGTGTGGACTACTCCCTGAGTCGAGCGACCTGGCAGTACGGTCCCCAGGCGGCGGCGATCGCCGCGGTCCTGCCGTCGGCCCTCCGCCCACACCACGAATACCTGCACGATCTCACGAGCACCCTTCATGCGCGCATCCCGGAGACGCAGACCAACATCTATCTCGCATACAGGGCAAACAGCGCGTTCAGCCGGTCAGACGCACTTGGCCTTATGCCAATGCTCGACGGCCGATTTGATATCCAGTTGCGCCAGGCGCTGCCGTTCCAGCCAATCGCTGGCGGACGCATCGAATTACTCGTGGCAATGAGCAACATGTTCAGGGATCCCGAGAATGGTGGAGCGTTTGCGGGCTCCTTCTACGACGAGCTGCTCACTGTGCGGCCTCCCCGACGAGTCCTCGGCGGCGTCCAGGTTCGCTTCTGATACGATCCAATTCATTGAATTGAACCCGGCGTTCGTGCGGCAGTTGCGCCGCCCGCCACGGGTACAGCCCTTGCTCCTTCCGCCTTAGCAATGTCGACCCCTGTCCGCCCATTGAACCCGCTTGTTCGGGTCGTAGTCCCCGTCGCGGTGGCGGCGGGTTTGATCGCACTCGCGCTGATCAACATCGTCGTCGTCAGGAACTGGCAGGACAGGGCTGCGGTCGACGACGGGGTGTTGTGGGGAGCTGATCTGCGTGCGCTTGAAGTGAGCGCCGGATCAACCGCGGGCGATGCCGGGCTGCGACGCGGGGATGTGCTGCAGGCGATCGGCAGCGAGGTGGTCTACACCCCCGAAGACGTCGCGGCACGGCTGAGAAATGTGGCCGTCGGGCAAATCGTCACCTACACCATCCAGCGCGACTCAGCCGACACACTGTTGACGCTCCAATTGGCGCGCGCGCCTGGGCCCCAGTTTGTTCTGTACTACCTGCTTGCAGCCGTCGGCATTTTTGGATTGCTCGTGGGCGCATCTGTTCGCCTGCGTCGGCCAACCGATCCGGCGACCAACCATTTTTTCTGGCTGACCGCCGCCTTCTTTGGTGTGTTTGCGTTTACGTACACGGGCGAGTTCACGACGACGGACTATTTCTTTTATTGGGCGGATGTCGTGGCCACCGTGATGTTGCCGCCGATGTTCTTCCACTTTGCGTTGGTGTTCCCGGATCGTCCCAATCCGTGGGTCGCCACGCCGACCGGGCGTGCGGTATTGCCGCTCTTGTATGCCCCCGGCGTCATTCTTGGGCTTGCGCGGGCGGCTGCCATGCGCTGGCTGCCGGCAGATGCAATGGTGGCGCGCCTTCAACAGATCGAAACGGTAGAGTTTGTCTATCTCTCCGCGTGTCTGCTGGGCGGCCTCGCGCTCATGATTCGCGCACTTGGTCACCTGCGGTCGGTCACGGCACGGCGGCAGTTGCGCTGGATCGTGTGGGGATCGGGCCTGGGGGCGGTGCCGTTTATTTCGGCGTACGTCATTCCGTTCCTGGTCGGCATCGAGATTCCGTACGCGAAATATACAGCGGTGTTGCTCGGGTTCATTCCTTTGGCCTTTGCCTCGGCGATCGTGCGGTATCGCCTGATGGACGTCGAGGTGATCATCAAGCGAGCGCTGGTGGTGTCGGCCGTGGGTCTTGTGCTGGTGGTGATCTATCAGGGAACACTGGCGCTGGCCCGCCTGTTGTCGGGCGGCCACGAGGAACAGAACGCGTTCTGGGCGCTGTTTGCCACGCTGGTTGTCGTGCTGGTGGCTCCCGGCCTCAGGAATGCGATCCAGGGCGGGCTTGACCGTTTGTATTATCGCGATCGGTACGACTACCGCCGCGCGCTCGTCACGTTTGCCCGGGAACTCAACAGTGACCTTGACCTGCAGCGTTTGAGCACACGGCTGGTGGAGCGCGTGCGAGACACGCTGGCGGTGGATCGCATCGCCTTGCTGTTGTCATCACCCGATGAACCTGCCGGTCAGTTCACGGCGGTCGCCAGTGGTGGCGTGGAGGATCCGTCCGCGCTGCGCATCTCCCGCGAATCAGGCCTCGGGACGCGGCTCCTGGCCGGTCAGACCATCTCAATTGACGATCCTGTTCCGCTTCGTCGCCTGGTTGGGGATGAGGGCGCGATTTGGCGTGATGCTGGTTGGCACGCGTTTGTGCCTTGTGTCAGCAATGATGTCACCATCGGCGTGTTGGCCGTTGGACGCCGGGCGCGGTATGAGCCTCTGAGCAGTGAGGACATGGCGCTGCTTGGCGCGGTCGCCGGTCAGGCCGCAACGGCACTCGAGAATGCGCGGCTGTACGGGCAACTCCGGGTCAAGGCCGACGAGATCGAGCGGCTCCGCCAGTTTGGCGACAGTGTTGTTGAATCACTGAGCGACGGACTGTTTGTGATCGACCTCGACGATCGTGTGCTGCGGTGGAATCGCCGCCTCGAGCAACTGTTTCATTTTGACCGGACCCGCGCCATTGGCCGTCGACTGACCGCTCTGTTTCCAGAGGAGTTCGTGCAGACACTCCTGGCTGCGCGACGAGACCAGCCCGGTGGCGCGTCGCTCCTGCGGGTGCCCCTCACGGCGGGCCCGAGCGAACTGGCGAGACCGCTTCTCGTCAACGCGGGGATCGCGCCGTTTCAGACAGCGGACGGCGTCAAGGCCGGCTGGATCGTCGTTATTGAGGACGTCACCGACCGCGCAAACCTCGAGGAGCAGCTTCGGCTCTCGGAGAAGATGGCGGCCGTCGGGCTCCTTGCCGCCGGAGTTGCGCATGAGGTCAACACTCCGCTGACGGGCATCTCGAGCTTCACCCAGATGTTGCTTGAACATGCAGACCCTGATGACCCGAAGACACAACTGCTGGAGAAGATCGAGCGGCAGACCTTTCGTGCGGCGAAGATCGTCAATAGCCTGTTGAATCTGGCCAGACCCTCTGACGGAGACTCGGCTCCGGTGGACGTCAACACCATCATCACCGACGTCTTGTCGCTACTCGAACACCAGTTTCGAGGCAGTCGCATTCAGGTTCGCCGTGATTTGAACGCGACTGGCCTCATACTCGGCTTTGAGTACAAGCTGCAGCAGGTCTTCCTCAATCTGTTTTTGAACGCGCGCGATGCGATGCCGAGGGGTGGCTGGCTGTCGGTCTCCACACGGATGACCGACGGTGTGCTCACGGTCGAAGTGGGAGACACCGGGTCGGGCATCCCGACCGAACACATCGCCCGCATTTACGATCCGTTTTTTACGACCAAGGCCGACGGCGCCGGCACCGGCCTAGGCTTGTCGGTGACCTATGGGATCGTGCAGGAACACGGAGGCACCCTGACCTGTGAAAGCGCGGTCGGGCAGGGCACCCGGTTCATTCTGGTATTGCCGCTGGCCAACGCCGGCGGTGTGGAAGTGAAGGCCAATTGATGTCGGGAACCCCGGCGCACATTCTGATCATCGACGACGAGGAAATCATTCGTGAGGCGTTACATGCGCTCCTGACGCGTGACGGCTGCGTCGTCAAATCCGCGGCGACCGCCGCTGAAGGCCTCACGATGCTCGACGATGAGGACTTTGACACCGTGCTGTTAGACCTGATGCTGCCTGACCGCAGCGGGCTGGACGTGCTTGAAGAAATCCGTCGCGCTGATGAAGATCTGCCGGTCGTGAT
>JBKJTD010000433.1:0-2765 GCA_046590915.1 Vicinamibacterales bacterium | reverse complement strand
GTCGGTCGACGCGCTCAGCCTCGTGCCGTTGAGCCACTGGCCCGCACCTGTGGTGCCCTGCAGCATCCACTGCGTGGTGCCACTGCCGTTCCACCAATCCATGCGCACGCCGCCGCGATCCACCAGCGTGAACCACGTCGTACCGCCGTCGGTGGATCCGATCGTCCGGCCACCTCCGGAGAAGGACATCACCGACGCCATGTTGGTGGCGCTTGACGGTTGATACAACGACTGCCGCATGACCGCAGACGTGATGCCCTGCACGGCGATACCGCCGGTGGTGCTGCCCGTGCCAGCTCCGGCGATGTTCGGAAAAATCGCGAAGTAGGGACGGTTCAGACCGAAGTCAAAGTGGTCCGTTGAGGTGGTCATGCGGGCGGATTTCGACGCACCGTGTTGACCGTCAGTTGAAAGGATGACCGCGTTGGTCGTTCCGTCGTAGGCGGCGTCGAACGCCAGTCCCCCGTTGTTGTTGATCCCCCGGACAGCGCGCACATCGAGTGACGCGGTGCCATTCAAGGTAATCCAGCACTGGCCGATGCTGCCCGCGCCGCCCAGTGGCGAGATGGACCCCACCGCGCCGAAGTTCGCGTTGCACAGCGACACCTGACCAGCGCCCGGGTTGGCAAACGTGGACGTCGTTGACGTGGTGTCGTTGCCGTTCTTGAACACCGTCGCTGTCGGGGACGTGCACGCCGACGCGGTGCACGTGCTCATGCGGGCATTCGAGGCCGGGGCCCCGGTCACGGCATAGAGGAGCACGGTGTTCGGGGCACTGACCCCACCAATAGACACGCCTGTCGCCGGGCCGCCGATTTTAAACAAGGTCATGTTCGACGCTGACAGGGCCGTCGTGCCGTTGGTGGCCAGCGTGGGCGCCAGGCCCGACACACTGACCGAGGAGTCAGTGCCGGCCGGCGTCGCGTCCACGGCCCAGAACTTCGTCGTACCAGAGGCGACATCGAAGACCGCTATCACTGGCGCGGTGCTGCCGTTGGCGAGGGCCACCAGGTCGCCGGCGTTGGTCTTGAAGGACGAGGCCATCGCGGCGAACACCGGAGTGGCCGCGCTCATGTCCGCCACAAACACCGAGGCTGACGATGCGGTCGTCAGAAACAGCTGCGACACCGTCGATGCAGTGTCCGTAATATGGGCCCAGTACATGACCGGAGGGTTTGGCCCGCCGCCGGAGATCGGATTGTTCATGCTGGCCCACGTCAGGCCGAAGTCGAACGAGTACCAGATCTTGCTGCCGACGATGGTCGCAATCTCGCCGCCGCGGCCGCTGGTGGTTGGTGACGCGGCCGTGCCGGAAGCGTCCAACCCGGTGGACGGGTCATCCGAAGACAGCGTGACCGGCGACCAGTTTCCGCCGTGGTCCGTGGTGCGGAAGAGCGACGGAATGGCGGTCGTGTTGAGGTAGAACACGCCGGTCTGTCCGTCAGCCACAATCGTCCCGGTCTGCGCCCCATAGGCGCCCAGTGTGGTCAGCGCCGACGAGGAGGAGGTCATCGAAAGGGTGGCCGAGAGCGTGGTTGGCGAGACCGTGAACGTGCCCGAGGTCACTGAGCGCCCGCCTGAATGCGCGCGCATCGTGAACGTGCCCGGCACCACCCCGCGGAACCGCGCGATGCCGGCGGCGCTGCTGACCGCACCAAACTTGCGGCGCGTGCCGTCGGCCGCAAAGTCGGCATCCATGGCCGCACCCGCGCGAGCGGTGCCCGTGCCGATCAGTGCAACAAACGCGCCGGCCACCGGCGTGCTGCCCGTCTGCACCGTGACCTCCACCGTGTAGGAGTCGGCGCTCTGCGTGACCCTGAACGTCTGCCCGGCGATGGTCATCGTGCCGGTGCGCGACGCGGTCGTGCTCGGGTTCTGCGAGACCTGATATGCCACCGTGCCGCTGCCCGTACCCGAAGCGCCGGCTGAGATCGTCAACATGGACGTCGAGTCGGAGGCCACCGTCGCAGTCCGCGCACAGGTCGAGCCCGAGGCAGTGACCGTCACCGTTTCGTTGCTCACCAGACGATCGACCGACGCGCGGTCTGAACTCAGCGTGAACGAACACGGCACCACCGGGGTGAGCGGCCCGGCGGTCGCGGAGTAGGCGCCGGTACCCTGCGGATTGCGCGCAGCAACCCGGAAGAAATACGGCGTGCCGTTGGTGAGACCAGTCACGGTGCACGAGGTCTGTGTGTTGTTGTCCGGGCACATGTTCTGCGCAACCTGCGTGAACCCGCTGCTCTGGCTGGTGGACGATTCCACGCGATACCCGCTGATCGCCACGCCGCCGGTGTTGACCGGCGCAGTCCACGACAGGCTCACGGATCCGGCACCCACTGTGCCGGTCAGACTCGTGGGCGCATCAGGCACCGTGTTGCCTCCGCCACCGCCGCTCGACGGAGTGAATCCATCTGACGCCGGCGAAAACGCACCCGTGCCGATCGCATTGATGGCCGCCACCTTGAAAAATATCTGTGTGCCGTTGGGCAGACCCGTGACGTTACACGACGTTGACGTGGTGGTGGTGTTGGCGGAGCACGCCGCCACGTTGGTATAGGTACCCGCAGAGCTGCCCGACGACTGCACCTGATAGCCCGTGATCGCGGACCCGCCGTTTGCCGGCGCCACCCAGGCAAGGTTCACACTGCCATTGCCCGCGATGCCTGTCGGTTTGACCGGCGCGCTCGGCGCGGTGGCCGCGCCACCGCCGGTGATCTGGAAGTTGGCGTCGTTGATGTCGAAGAAGATGTTGCCGACCGCCT
>JBKJTD010000284.1:0-14558 GCA_046590915.1 Vicinamibacterales bacterium | reverse complement strand
GTCCTGCTCGCGCCAGAACGCCGTGTGCACCACCGCGGCAATCGCGGCCGGAGCCGGCCGCGTTTGCCGCCGCAGCAGACGCGCGGCGTACGCCGACCAGCCGACCGCCGCCGCTTCGCGGCGGCGCTCGGCCAGCGACAGTGCGGGCGCGCCGGGGGTGTCGACGAGGACGCCGCGGGCCGCGCCCCAGGCGCGGGCCGCGGCGGCGGTCGTGGCATCGGCGCCCGACAGCGACAGCCGTGCGGGCGCGTGCCGCGCCCGCACGGCGTCGAGCGTCAGCACTGTGACCACCGCTGTCTCGAGTTGTCGCATCTTGTGCAGATACAACTCGGTGAACCACCATAACGAATCGCCACGATACGTAAACCGATCACGCATCGGCACATCGTCATAGGGAACAAGGCGCAGGCGTTTGATCCAGGCGTTGGCATCCATCCGCGCGTGTTCACGCAGCTGCGGCGTGACAGCGCTCGACCACGGCAGTGTCATCGACTCGCCGCTGCCCGAGGTCAGCGTGAGCGACGAGGCGCTCATCGTGCGACCCCCTCGCGCAGCCATCGCTGCGCGGCATCAATGACCGCTTCCGCCGTGATCCCATCCATGCAGTCGGGCACGTGTCCACGGCAGCGTTCGGGGGGCAGACGCACCTGACCGCACGGGCTGCACGGCAGCTGCACACGCAGCACCTGCTGGTGTGTCGCCAGTGGTCCATACCGGCGCGGGTCTGACGGGCCAAAGAGTGCAATCACCGGCGTACCTACCGCCGCGGCCAGGTGCATCGGTCCGGTGTCTCCCGTGATCAACATCGTGAGGCGCGACAGCAACGCCGCCGAGGCCGGAAGAGCAAGGGCCCCAGCGGTGTCCACGACCGGAGCGGTTCCCAGTTGTGACTTCACTGCGTCGACCAGTGGGCGATCATCCGTGCCGCCAGTGAGGACGAGTGTCACATCGGGCTCCTGCGCGAGCCGTCGGCCCACGTCTGCAAACCGGGAGAGGTGCCACTGCTTCGATTCGCGCCCTCCACTCACATGGAGTCCCACAAGTCGGTGCTCCGCTGGAATGCCCGACAACATTCGTGCGACCGTCGCCTCGGATGCCGCGTCGATGGCGAGTCGCGACGGTAACTGCTGCAGCGACGCCGCTCGCGAGTCGATGTGAGCCAGCAATCGCAGCGCATTGGCAGCCACGTGTGCCGTCGGGTCGTAGGCCAGCGCGTCGGTAAGGAACGGGCCGCCCCCGCCCGTCCAGAACCCCAATCGTCGTGGTGCACCGGATTGCCACGCGAGAAAGTTGCTACGAATATCAGGCTCGAAGTTCACGACGAGGTCATAGCGTTGCTCGCGCCATGTGCGCGCACGGGCCACGAGGGCCGGCCACGCGAGGCCAGTGCCTTCTCGCGCGAGCCACGGCACGTCGGCGATCTCAACCCGCGATATCTCCGGCATCAGGTCGGCCAGCGGCGCATTCCAGCTTCCAACCGCCAGATCAATGTCTGCCGAGGGCCACAGTCCGCGCACGCGACCGATCGCCTCGTGCGTCATCAGGAGATCGCCAATACGTTCCAGTCTGAGCAGCAGCACTCGCGCCGGAGCGACAGTCACGGTCGGTCCGCGCCACCAGCGCAGCGGCATCAATGCCAGGTCGGCGAGTCCGACCAATGCCCGCTCGCGTGGCGAAAAAATCTGCAGGTGATCGAACACTACTGAACCGTCACCTTGTCGAGCATGACACCAAGCTCGCGGTCATCGGGAACATTGAGCACGGCACGCGGGGACCAGACGGTCGAGATCAGGCGCAGCGTAGCCGGTTGCTCCGATCGCGCCGCCGCCTCAGCGAGCGCCTGTGGAATCAGCAGGCGATACTCATGAAAGCCGGGACGCACGTCCACAGTGCCCAGTGACGCGCCAAAAAAGACGACCTCAACACGTGCCGCACCTGCCGCAGTGGGACGCCCACCGTCACTCAGAGTCAGCGTCACTTCACGTTCACCGCCTGCCAGCCCGGTGACGGCAATCTCCGACGCGTCCTGCGTCCACCGTATCGACCGTCCGTCGCTTTGTTCCTTGGCATGGAACCTGACGACCTGCAGGTCGTCACGCTCACCGATGTCGAGCGTGAAGGGGCCGGGCGTGCCTCGCCCGAGCGTCAAGGCGTAAATGCCGTAGTCGAATTCCTTGCGCCGGATGGCCGAGGGCAGACGGTCGATGGTGACCTCAAACTCATCGACCTGCACCCGGTCGCTGCCCACAGGCGTCGCCACCACGTCGCGCGACAGCAGCGTCGTGCCACCCGTGCCCACAAAGAGCACCCGCGTGTATCGCGTCAGTGCATCGGCCAGAAACTCGCGGAAGATGATGCGGTCGGGCGCGGCAGAGTTCAACACCAACACTGGCGTGGCGTAGATGTACGCCAGCGGCAACCCGAGCACGTGCACATCAGAGCCGGTGTCTCGCGATTCCATGATGACGAGATCGCGCGGACCGAACGTGCGGGCGAGTGTCTCGACATACGGGATGATGTTCCGGTATTCCACATGGGCTCGCAGCGGACCGCTGGCGGCGACGTAATGCTGCGCAACGAAGAGCAGGATGACGATCCCAACGCCGGCCCTGCCCATCGTCCGAACATTCCACGGTCGGGCGAGCGTGCCAAGAGCGGCGGCACATCCGATGAGCAACGCGCCCGGCAGAATCACCGCGAGGAATCGTCGCGCCAGCCAGAAGTGTTCCGGAACAATCTTCAGCTTGTAGAGCAGAAACAGTGAGAACGCGCCAAAGGTGAGGACAAACGCCGGGTCACGCCAGAACCCGCGGCGCGCGACGAGCAGAAGTCCCACCAGCACGAGCGCAAACATCGGCCACCAGAGATACAGGTTTACAAAATCTCGCAGGGCGTACGCGTCGGCTGCGACAAGTTTGCCGCCGGGCTCCCGCAGAAAAAACGCGTACAACGCCAAACCGATGAGCATCGACGCCACAGTCACGGGCAACCAGCGCTCCACCAGCGAGCTCTGCCTCCGACGCAACACCCACGCGGCGGCCACCAGCAGGACGGCACCCGCAATCGCGCCCCACACGGCCGAGGTCGGCAGATTTTCGATGAACACGATCGCGCGCCAGAAGTACGCCTGCATCAGACCTGTGAGATACCACCAGCCTATGCCAGCCATGACCAGCGCCGGTGCCATAAACCGCCACCGCAGTCGTGCGCCGGGTGTCATCGCGGACCGCAGCACGACGACATACACGCACACGATCAGCGGCAACAACGCGTCCACACGAGAAAATACTTGCAGCCCCATCACCCACGCGGCCACCGGCCCAAAAAACAGATCGTCATCTTCATGCGCACGCGCAAAGGCGAGCAGGCCAGCAAAAATGCCGGCCTGCATCACGATGTCGGAGTTGGGATACCTCGCGAACCAGACCTGGATCACATGCAGGCTCAGGAGTGCCGCAGCGGCGAACGCCGCAGGCCGGCCGAAGAGTCTGGCGCCAAGGAAATACACCCCGAGCAGGCCCAGCAGTCCCCACCACGCGACCGCCTCACGCGCGCCGGTCAGTCCTCCGAGTCCATACCCAATCGCGACCGACGCCGGAAACAAATGCGGGAATTGTCCCACGACGCGTCCGGACGCAGGGTCCTGAATGAAAAACCCCATGAAACTCGACGCGTAGTACTCCGCGCGATGTTCGGACGGATAAAACAAATCGAGGGCAAACGGCGGAACGTTCTCGAGGGTGGCGTCCTGAATGACCAGCGAGCCGCGCTGCGCGATCTGCACACCTTCGTTGATGAGCACCCCGGGGTCGCGGCCGCCGATGATGTATTCCGACACAGGGAAGAAGCGCCACAGCGCGAGCGCGACAAGAATCAGTGACAGCATCGCAGTCCATGTGACGCGCGCGGCGGTGGATCGATAGAGGAGGCCGCCTCTTGAGGCCACGAGCAGGCCGATGACAAGCCCCACGGTGGTCAATACCAACCGATCGAAGCGATAGACATCCAGTGCCGCAAGTCCGAGCACGACTGTCAACGACCACGACACGCTGAGGATCACGTGCCAGAACACCCGCTCCTCTGCATCGAGAGCGGCCCGTCTGTCGCGATGCCAGCGCGGGAGGCGGAAGAGGAGCGCGCCGGGGAGGTAGCCCAGAAGCAGCGCCGTCCCGATAAGCTCGATCATCACCGTGGGAATGCGTGAACCGCAGCCGCGATCGTGTCAACCTCAGCATCCGAGAGCGCCGGATGGAGCGGAAGTGAGAAGACCTCGTTGCAGACACGCTCGGCTATCGGGCACGTGCGGTCGGCCACACCAGCCAGCGCTGGCTGCCTCGGGATGGCGACAGGGTAGTGGATCAATGTTTCGATCCCCGACGCTTTCAGGTGCGCCTGAAACCGATCGCGTTCGCGCGACAACACGGGGAACAGGTGATAGACGTGGCCGGGATCACATTCGGGCGGCATCGCAAGGGGAGCGCCCGTGAGCGCACCACGATACCGCGCTGCCAGGGCACGACGACGGGCGGTCCACCCGGAGAGGCGGGGCAGGCGGGCCCGAAGGACGGCCGCCTGCATCTCATCGAGCCGTGTGTTCACGCCAAATTCGAGGTGGTGATAGCGACTGGTCTGCCCGCCATTGCGCAGACGTTTGAGACGCTCGGCCAGCGCGGCATCGTTGGTCACGACGGCACCGGCGTCCCCAAGAGCGCCGAGATTTTTTGTCGGGTAAAAACTGAACGCGCCCGCCGCGCCGATTGTGCCGACGGGACGACCGCCACAGGTCGCCAGATGCGCCTGACACGCATCTTCCACGGTGATCAGATTGTGACGACGCGCGATCGCCTCAATCGTTGTCATATCAGCCGACTGGCCGTAGAGGTGCACTGGAAGAATCGCGCGCGTCCGCGGCGTGATTGCAGCCTCGACTCGCGCGGGGTCGAGCGTCAGGCGATCGGGATCCAGGTCGGCAAACACCGGTGTCGCGCCCGCCATCATGATGGCCAACGCTGAGTATGCGGCCGACAGGGGTGAGGTGATGACCTCGTCGCCGGGACCGATGTCGAGCGCGCGCAAGGCGAGAGCGATCGCGTCGGTACCGGTGCCTACGCCGATGGCATGGTTCGCGCCTGAGGCCGACGCAAACTCCGCTTCAAACGCTTCGAGCTCAGGCCCAAGGATGAACCAGCCGCGCGCGATGACGCGATCGATCCCCGCGCGGATGTCCGCCGCGTCTTCGCCAGGAGCCAGCGACATGAACGGGATCATGGCAGGGCCGCCTCCGTATCGTCAGGCACGTAATGCCCCCGGTGAGCGCGATAGAAGTCGAGGGTGGCGGCCAGTCCGTCGCGCAACGCGACCTGTGGACGCCATCCGGTCGCCGAAGTGAACCGCGAGGAGTCGGAATAAAACGATCCGATGTCGATCTTCTTTTTCTCGACCGGCCACTCGACAAACCGCACGGTGCCTCGACCGGCCACATCCAAAAGTAGCGCGACGAGGTCCTTGTGCGCCACAGGAGCACTGCCCCCGACATTCAACGCCTCACCATTCACATCGTCGCTGGCGCCGGCCCGCAAAAAGGCGTCCGCCGCATCGTCGACGTGCACGAAATCGCGGAGCTGGGAGCCATCGCCAAAGATCTGGATTTCGCCGCCGTCAAGCGCGAGGCGGATGAACCAGCCGATGAACCCCTGACGATTGTGCCTGATGAGTTGCCGGGGGCCGTACACATTGGTCAGGCGCAGGGAGCATGCGCGTATCCCAAAGACGTTGTTGTAGACGAGGTGATACTGCTCACCGGCCGCTTTGTTGATGCCGTTGATATCGGTCGGCCGCACCAGATGGGTTTCGTCCACCGGCAGGCGTTCCGGCTTGCCGTAGATCTGGCGCGTGCTGGCGTAGACCACTTTCACACGAGGGTTGTGACGCCGGCACGCCTCGAGCAGGGTGAGTTGGCTGCGGCAGTTGATGTCCAGGTCGGTGCCCGGGTCCGTCATGCTGTCGATGTGGCTGACCTGGCCCGCGAGGTTGAAGATCACTTCGCGGTCCTGCACGAGATAGTTCATCGTGGTCGATTGCCGGACGTCGGCCACGTTCACGCGCAGGCGCGACTCGAGGCCATCGATGTTGAAGAGGTTGCCGCCGTAATCAGGAATCAACGAGTCGACCAGGAGCACATCAGCACCCAGTTCCACGAGATGCCGGGCCAGATTCGAGCCGATGAATCCCAGCCCGCCGGTGATCATCACGCGCCGGCCACGGTAAAAATTGAGGTAGTCGGTCATGCGCCAGCCCGCTTCCGATGCGCAGCGACCACCACCAGCTTCATCCAGAGCTTGAAGACATCCTGCGCGGTATGCCACAGACGTCGAAAGTTGAAGAACTGCGACTTGCCGAACGCGCGGTGGTAGTGGTGGACCGGCACCTCCGCGATCACACAGCCGGCGTCGGTCAGCTTCTTCATCAACTCGAGGCAGATCACGCCGCTGTTGTGTTCGAGCGAGATCCTGTCGAAGACGGAGCGCCGCAGCAGGCGGAAGTCGCAATCGACGTCCCGTACCTTCAGACCAAACAGCAGCTTCACCGTGTGGTGATACACGCGGCCGATGATAATCCGATGCATCGGGTCCGAGCGGCTGATTTTGTAGCCGTTGACGACGTCGACCCCGTCCACCATGTGCGGCCAGAGCAACTCAAGCTCCGCCGGGTCGTACTGGGCATCGCCATCGGTGTAAAAGATGAACTCTTTGGTCGCGCCGGAAAAACCGCTGCGCAGCGCGCCGCCGTAACCCCGGTTCTTCGGGTGATGAATCACCCTGACTTCCGGATACGCTCGGGCCAACTCGTCCACAATTTCTGCCGTATGGTCGGCACTGCCGTCGTTCACGACGATGATCTCGAAATCCTGCGTGAGTTTTCGGGCCGTAACACGGGCCTCAATCACGAGACTCGCGATCGTGCCGCTGTCGTTATACGCCGGGAAGAAAATGCTGAGACCGGGAGCCATCACTGCAGCCTGTCATTCTATCCGGTCTGTCTGTCTCTGTCCGTTCATGTCCGACGGTCACGGGCCGTGCGATACGCCTCAACCATGCGGTCCGCAGTCGTCGCCCACGAGTGATCGCGGGCCACACGGGCCCTGGCGGCGTCTCCCAACGCGCGGCCGCGATCGGGACGGGACCAGACTTCCAGCAGAGCCGCAGCCAACCCCTCCACGTCGCGCCCGGCCACGAGCCGCCCGTTATCGTGGTCGGTAATCGCCTGCGGCAAGCCACCCACGCGCGTGGCCACGACCGGCGTGCCGGATGCCAGCGCTTCAAGCGCAAAGTTGGGCAGCCCATCCACGTTGCCCGCATCATCGCGGATTGAAGGGACTGCGACGATGTCGGCGGCGGCGACCAGGCCGGCAATGGCATCCTGGGATTGATTGCCGAGCAGGGTGATGGGGAGACCCTCGGCGCGCTGGCGCAGCGCGGGCAAGAGGTCCCCTTCCCCTGCGATCATCACCTGCAGGCCGGGTATGGACGCCTGAAGGCGCCTAGTCGCGTCGATGAGAAACTCGAAGCCCTTTTTGCTGACGAGTCTACCTGCGGTGAAAACCAGTGGCGCGTCGCCAATGCCGAGCTGCTGACGCACATCCGCACGGCGGCCCGCATCTGGCGCAAACCGGCGGGTGTCCACGCCATACGCAACGGTGACCGTTGTCGCAGGATCTGCACCCAGGGCAAGAGCCCGTTGATGCAGGTCGTCGCTGCAGGCGGTTACCGCGCCGGCTCGGCTGAAGACGCCGCGCGCCACCCGGCCGATCATGGCGTTGCGCTCGGCGACAAACACGTCAGAGCCGTGCAGGCTGACTACCAGGGGCAACGAGCCGGCTGAGGCGGCTGCCATCACCCCGCCGGGAATCACCCAGTGCCCGTGCATGACGGTGGCGCGACGCTTGGTGGCCACACGCCACGCCTTGAACCAGCCGGCGGCCATGGCCATCGGAGCTGCGAGCCACGCCGCCGCCCGCAGCTCGGTGTCGGCACGCAGGCCGGAGGCGTATCCGAACACGTTGAGTGCCGGGACAGGCGCATAGTGAAAGAAATGAAACTGGACGCCGTCTTCGGACTGGCCTCTGGTGATGGCGGGGTGCCACGGCGCAACCAGATGCACTTCATGACCGAGTGCCGCGACGCCTTTGGCGATCGGCTCCATGAAACTGCCGACCCCGTCGCCCGGAAATCGAGGGTATGACGTCGCCACCATCACCACGACCTCGCGGCTGGGATGCCTCATCGCTGAGGGCGGCGCAACCGGCCACCCTTGAGCATCAGTTGCCACGGCATGAGCAGCGACTCCAGCAGGACATTCCCGGAGACCTTCGAATAACCCTCTTGCCGCTCGACAAAGATGATCGGCACTTCGCCGATGCGGCAGCCGAGCCGCGCAGCTTCGACGAGCATTTCGGGCAGAAAGGCATAGCCGCTCGTGCGCGCATGCTGGAGTGGCAGCTGCGCGAGCATCTCCCGGCGCCAGGCGCGGTAGGCGCTCGTGCAGTCACGTGGTGTGAGTCCGGTCACCAGTCTGATGTAGCGATTTGCAAACGCGGAAAGGATGATGCGATGCAGGGGCCAGTTGACCACACGCACCTCGCCGTCGAGGTACCGTGATCCAATCACCAGGTCGTGTGTGGCGAGCGCCGCTGCGAGGTCCGGAAGATACTTCGGGTCATGCGAGAGGTCGGCATCCATCTGGCAGATGGTCTCAACGCCGCTGGCAAGGGCGTGTTTCAACCCGTCGATATAGGACCGCCCCAGCCCGCGCGGCCCGGTCCGATGCATCACCTCGACGCGCCCCGGATTCGCGGCAGCGAGCGTATCGGCCAACGCGCCGGTGCCGTCAGGCGACCCGTCATCCACGACTAACACACGCGTGAAGTCGTGAGCCAGAATGCCGGCGACCACTTTTTCGAGGTTGGCGCGTTCGTTGTAGGTGGGCATCACCACGAGCATCGGTGTCATGCGGCGACCCTCGCTTCCGTTGCTGCGCGTGGCGGCCAGGGGCCAGCCAGCAGTGTGCCGGCGAGGATCAACAGCGCCGGGTCAATGACCGGAATCCGGAAACGCTCCTGCGGAAAAAACACGAGGCACACGGCGGCGGCGGAGCCCACCAGCAACCACAAGCCCGGTGTGCCGGCGAGGGCGTGTCGTTGACGCCATGCGCCGAGCAGGGCGAGCGGCAGGATGAGGCCGTAGGAGACCACCGACGACCAGAAGTAGAGCGGAGAACGAATCGTGTACGACGGTCCGATGGGCACGACCAGATAAAACATCTTCCGCAACTCAAGCACGGCCCAGTCCGTGGGGTGCGCGCGCATCCACGCGAACGCCTCGCGGTAATACACCGGTTCGAGTTGCTCTTCGGTCAGGTGCGAGAACTGCGCGTGCAGGGCACGGCTCGCGAGCTTGATCGCCGGATTGGCAGCCATGTCGCCCTCGCCGATCGCGAGCGGATGATTGCCCGTCCAGAACGTCACGCCGCCTTCCGACGCCACAAGCACAAATCGTCCGTGCTCGGAAAAATTGCGCGCCGTCCACGGCCCGATCACCAGAAGTGACCCAAGCGCCAGCGCGGCGACTGGGACCCATCGTCGCTTCCAGACCCACCATGGACCCGCGAGCAGCAGAAAGAACAACATCGACGGGCGCACGAGCACCGCCGCGCCGGCGCAGACACCTGCGAGAAGCGCCAGGCGCGTACGATCCCGCGAAAGCGGCGCATGATGCGCACGATCAAACAGCCACGTCACAAACAGCCCGAGCGGCCAGAAGATCGCTTCACTGAAGGCGTACGCGGCGACCCAGATGAGCGGGGGGTAACACGCGGCGCCCAGTGCGGCGGCCAGTCCGGCGCGCTCGCCTGCGAGACGACGGGCGAGCACAAAAACCATCCACACGCCCAGGCCGCCGATGATCGACTGTGCGATCTTCACCGCGGAAGGCACGTGCGGTGTGACCTGCGCGCCTCCACCAATGAGCGCAAGAAACGCCGGATATCCCGGCGCCCGGCCAAAGGGATCCACGCCGCCTTCTCGCGCGGCATCGTCATACACAAAGCCCGCACCGGAGGCAAGTCCCCTCGCGAGCGAGAGGTATTCCTTTTCGTCACGGGTCAGCGGCTGGTTGTTCCAGTAACCCAGTGCAAAGGCGAGACGCAGCACAATGGCCAGACCGACGATCGCCAGCAGGGCCGGACGTGTGGACCGCAGATTACCGGCGGCCATCAAAACGTTGCGCGGAAATCTGCTCCGAGACCAGGCCCACCAGGAAGACCACGACGGCAAACATGAGGAGCAGGACAGAGGAGTTCGCGATGTGCATCTGCGTGGCGATGGTCCACGCGGCATACGCGGCGCCAAGCACAAACGACGCAGCGGAGACCGGCAGGAAGATGCGCATCGGACTGTAGATGGTGACGACGCGCAGAATGATGACGAGGAACTTCACGCCGTCGCTCGACAGCCGAATCTTCGAGTGGCCGGTGCGCTGGCGTGCTTCCACCGGCTCGAACCGTACGCTGTGGCCGGCCTTGATGAACGCCAGCGTCGAGGTGGTTGGTGTCGAGAATCCGTTTGGCAGGAGAAACAGGATGTCGCGCAGGTAGTCGAGTCGCGCACCGCGAAAGCCCGATGTCAGGTCGGGGATCGGACGCTCGGCGAGATATCCGGCGAGCCAGTTGAGCAGACCGTTGCCGAGTCGACGCGTGGCGCTTGCCTGGGTCGCAGACGACCGCGCTCCGACCACGAGGTCGTATTCACCCAGCAATGCCGTCAGTCGCAGCGCATCCGACGGCTTGTGCTGGCCGTCACCATCGATGATGAGCATGTACTCACCGGTGGCCGCTCGTATGCCCGCTTTCACCGCAGCGCCGTTTCCCTTGTTGTAAGGCTGGCGAATCACCCTGGCGCCTGCAGCAGCCGCGTTGGCCGCCGTCTCATCGGTCGACCCGTCGTCTACGACGAGAATCTCACGCCACGGTGCGGCGGCCGCCAGTTCGCGCACCACGTCGGCGATGGCGTCGGCTTCATTGAACGCCGGGATCACAATGGAAACGGTTGCTGGTGCGGCCATCAGTCGTCGTTCCGACGCGACAGTTCTATTTTCCGAACCCGGTAGAGCAGTTCTTCAAGCAATTTTCGGGTGCCGGCAATGGCATCGGCGACCAGCCCGATGATGACGATCTGGAAACCGACAATCATCAGCACCGCCGAGAGAATCAGTGACTGCAGATGGCGATCGCCGTACGTTTCACCGAGCAGCCAGTAGTAGAGAAAGCGGATCGAGATCGCGAAGCCGATGAGAAACACCAGCCCGCCAAGGTAACTGAAAACCTTGAGCGGCTCGTGCATCGTGTAGATGCGCACGATCGTGGCCGCAGACTGCTTGATGTACGCAAACATGCTGCTGAACAGCCGGGATGGGCGTGTTCGCGCATTCGTTCCCACTTCCACATGGGCAATCGCCATGCGCTTTTTGCCGGCGCCAATGATGGACTCGAGGGTGTAAGAAAACTCAGAGACGATCGTCATGCGCAGCGCGGCCTCGCGTGTATACGCGCGGAAACCGCTGGTGGTGTCGGGCACCTGTGTGTTCGACACCTGCCGAACCACCCAACTGCCCAAGTGCTGCAATCGCTTCTTAGGCCACGACATTGTCTGAATGTCGCGGATGTTGCGATCCCCGATACAGATGTCCGCGTCGCCGGCAATCAGGGGCGCCACCAGTCGCGGGATGTCGGCCCCTGAGTACTGATTATCGGCATCGGTGTTGACGATGAAGTCCGCGCCGGCCTTGAGCGCGGCATCAATACCCGCGGAAAAGGCCGCGGCCAGTCCCTTGTTTCTCGTGAATCGCACGACGTGGTGTACGCCGTGAGCCCGCGCCACCTCCGACGTGGCATCACGCGAGCCGTCGTCGATGACCAGCCACTCGATGGTGTCGATCCCCTGGACGTGACGAGGCAGGTCGGCGAGTGTCGCCGGCAGCGTCTCCGCCTCGTTCAGACATGGGATTTGAATGATCAGTTTCATGAGCCGACCAGACGTTCAATCACGCCTGTCCAGGTGATCGTACTCGCAGTGGCGTACCCGGCGTCACCCATCGACGCCGCCAGTGCCGCGTCCGCCCCGAGACGACCAAAGGCGTCGGCCAGTGCTTCGGGTGCAGGGGCGCACGAATAGCCATTCACACCGTCCACGACAAACTCGTTGGGACCGCCGGCGTCGGTGGTGGTGATCACCGCCTTGCGCGAGAGAAAGGCTTCAAGCGTCACATAACCGAAGTCTTCATCAAAGGGCGGGAAGACCACGGCACGCGCGCCCGAGTACAGCCGCAGCAATTCCTGATCGTCAACCTCCCCCTGAAAGTGGACGCGCTCTCGAACCCCGAGGGATTCGGCGAGGGCTTCAAAGTTCGCGCGTTGCGTGCCGGTACCAGCGACCACAAGCCGCAATGAGCCCGGCACACGAGCGAGTGCCTTGATTGCGAGATCGACACGTTTGACCGACTCAAGGCGGCCCACCGACAGGAGGTAGTCGCCGTACGGCCCGGGCGCCAACCGCTCTGCGAGACGCGGAGGGTGATAGAGCGCCTCAGCCGGCACGCCATTAAAACGCCTCGCCCGATCCGCGGTGTTTTGGGCGTTCGCAAACAGCCGTGTGCATTCGCCGAGCATCTGGGTGTCGAGCGCAATCAGCGTGTCGCGCAGCGCGACATCACTTTCGACATGCGCAAAGTCGCTGTACGGGGTGCCCGTCAGCTCATACGCGGCGCGGTGCTGATGAATCAGCCACGCCACCTTGTTGGGATGCCGCGCAAAGTAGGTCGGAAATTTTGTGGCGATCAGCAGATCGATGGTGCGCCCGTTGCTTTCTGACAGGTCCAGCAGGCGCCATGCGGCAGCGTTCGCGAGGATTTCTTCCTTCGGGTACCACTTGAAGGGCACCGAGACCAGCTCGGCGGCGTAGCCATGCGCCCGCAGTTGAAGGACCAACTCGCGGACGTGGTACTCCGCGCCCCCCTGGACAAACGGCACCTGAGCCTCACATACCAGAATGGTCTTCTCAGGCATAGGCGACCGGGAATCGTAACACGCGATAAGTTTTCGCCTTATTTTTGCTTTTTGCGAGGCGAAAATAAAACATAAGCCTAATCCCTGCCACACTTTGCGATTGACTCTGACTTCCGAGGCTCCTACTATCCGTGTGGACCTATCTGGAGCAAAGTGGAGCAAAAAGTCCTTCGCGGAAACTACTCCGCCAAGATCGACGACAAAGGACGTCTCAAAATCCCGAATGCCTTCAGGGCAGTCGAGGAAGAGCAGCACGGCGCCGCTCTGTTCGTCACCAGTATTACCGGTGACTCGGTCCGGATCTACCCGATGCCGGTCTGGATGGGCGTTGAAGAACGGCTGAGGGCTATGCCGAGTACGCATCCGGCCCGATTGAAGTTTCTCGACCGCGTCAACTACTACGGACAGTTGGGCGAGTTCGACAGCCAGGGGCGGGTGTCGCTGCCCACCAGGCTTCGCACCAGCGCCGGGATGAACGGTGAGGTCGACGTGTTGGGGCAGGTGGACTACTTGGAGGTCTGGAACCACGAACGGCTGCTTTCCAGGTTCGAACGTGATCCGTTCACCGACGATGACGCGCGGGCGCTGGCGGAGCACGGCATCTGACGCCAACGCACGAGCCGGTGCTGCTGGCCGAGGTCGTGGCGCATCTGGCGCCGAAGGCCGACGGGTGGTACGTGGACGGGACGTTGGGACTCGGGGGGCACACGGCGGCCCTGCTGGATGCCGGAGCCGGGCACGTGGTGGGGATCGATCGGGATGCATCGGCGCTGGCTCTGGCGCGCGAGCGGCTCGCGGGTTTTGGAGATCGCGTCACGTTTGTGCACGCGGACTTCCGGTCCCTGCGTGAGGTGCTCGACCAGGTGGGGCGGCAGACGGTTGATGGCGTGCTGGTGGACCTTGGGGTGTCGTCGATGCAGCTCGACGAAGCGGAACGCGGGTTCAGCTTCAAGCACGACGGTCCGCTCGACATGCGGATGGACCAGTCGTCAGGCGAGCCGGTGTCGGACTGGATTGCGCGGGTGGACGAAGAAACCCTCGCGAACGTGATTTACGAGTTCGGCGAAGAGCGGAAGTCGCGTCGGGTCGCACGAGCCATCGTTGACGCGCGGGCAACAACGCCGTTCACACGCACGACGGCGCTGGCGTCAGTGGTGCGGCGGGCAGCAGGTGGGGGAGGTTGGCAGCGGTTGGATCCGGCGACGCGCACGTTTCAGGCGTTGCGGATCTTCATCAACCGCGAGCTCGACGGCCTCGACCTGTTTCTGGAGTCCGCGGTGAGCTGTCTGGCTCCCGGCGGGCGGATGGCGGTGATCGCGTTTCACTCCCTCGAAGACCGGGTGGTGAAGCACACATTCCGCCGGATGGCGCAGGCCGACGCTGCGGCGATCGAGGTAATGACGCGTCGTCCGGTGGTGCCCGGTGATGAGGAAGCGGGCCGG
>JBKJTD010000226.1:0-2628 GCA_046590915.1 Vicinamibacterales bacterium | reverse complement strand
AGTTGCACTCGCCCTCGAGCGGAAAGTCCTTGACGACGTATTTGATTGCGCCCGGGTGGGATTGCGCATATTTGGCCAGCACCGGTTTGTACCAGACAAATCCTTCGCGGCAGGACGGGCACTGAAAATCGTTCCACTTCACAATGACGACCTTCGCCCCATCTGCCGGCACGCCCACGTCCACGCGCGGCTTGGCATCAAACTCGGCCAGCCACGCGGCGACGGCATCAGCAGGAGGTTCGGCCTGCGCGGCCTGATTGGTCGGCGCATCGGTCGTCTTGGGCAGGGTGTCTTTCGGAAAGTATGCGACCGCGGCCACTGCGCTCCCGACAAACAACACGGCCACCGTCAACGCCACCGGACTCATCGTCTGCAGGTCACTGCCGACCCGGCCGGGCAGCTCGGCCAGTGAGACCGACTGACTCGTGCCCGACAGAATGAAGATCGCGATGACCGCCGCATACGTGCCTAGACACAACAGACAGGCGGTGCCGAGCACAAAGAACGACGCGTAGGACAAATACAAGACCACCGCCAGTCCGATGGTGGACCAGGCAAACAGGTAGGCGCCCGCCGCACTGCCCCGCGCGCTGCCAAACCCGGCGAGCAGCAACGCCACGCCGAACCAAATCACTCCAAACAGGGCGGTCGATACGCCTTGGAACGATCCGTACTGACTCTTGTAGACCTCGGAACAGTTGAACGTCGCGTTGACGTCACAAAAACTTGTGTAGGAAGGATCGGTGAGAATCCGGTGGTGGACCTGCAGTGAGGCCGCCGCAAAGCCAAGGCCCACGAGCGCAGCCGCCAGAATCAATGTACGGGAACGGGATGTCATACACCGGAGTTTGTACCACAGCTCGGTACGAAGTGCGGAGTGGGAAGTGCGGGGTGCGCACGTCGCACCCCGCACCACCGTGTTCTTACTGGATCGGAATTGCCGGCGCGCCGAAGGGCTCGGTGGGCGCGGCGGCCGCGTTCACCTGCCAGACGGTGTTGGCGGCGTTGGTCGCAAACGCCCGGCCACCGGTGGTGCCGAACGTCTGCGGCACTGCCGTGGCGTAGTAGGCCGTCTGCGTGGCCGTTGCGTTGCAGTCGTTCGGTCCCGCCGCGCTACCCGCTGCGGCCGGCATGGCGAAGTTGTAGCCGCTCTTCTGCGGTGCCGCCACGCCCAGGTCAGGTGAAATGAATCCGACGGTCGTGCCGGGCGCGGGCGTCGCCAGGATCACGTACGAGGACGCGTAGCCGTTGTTGCCGCACGACGACGAATACGCCACCTGTGAGGAGTTGACCACCTTCATGGATGCCAGCGCCGACGTTTCGTTACCCGACATCCGGGCGCGCAACAGACCGGGCACTGCGATCGCCGCAATGATGCTGATAATCGCCACGACGATCAGCAACTCAATCAATGTAAAACCGTCGTCTCTTTTATTTGTCATGTCGCGTATCCCTTCGCCTCTGGTCCCACCCGGTGCCTCGTCATTGAAGCCCTTAAAGTGTGACACCCTCCGGCACCGTCATAAGGCAACCTTGGTACCAGATCGACGCCACCCAGCGCAATTTGGCCGTAACTCCTAGCGCAGCCAGCACTTGCCTGCGCCCTACGCCCCCTGCCAACGCCACGCGGCGCGGAAGCGGCGCACCGTCAAATCTCACAATTGTCAGTGGACCACGATTCACGTCAGCCAAGATGCAACCGCGACACGAGCTTCACAGCTGATCATCATGCCAATTGGTTGATGAGCTCGAACAGGGGCAGATACATGGAGATGATCACGACGCCAACGATGATGCCCAGGACCGCCATCATGACCGGCTCAAGGACGGTCACAAGCCCGGCCACCGCCACATCGACTTCGTCCTCGTAAAACTCCGCGATTTTGGCGAGCATGACATCGAGCGAGCCCGAGGTCTCGCCAGCGCCAATCATCTGCGCAACCATGGGCGGAAACACACCACTGGCGCGCAACGGCGCCGCAATCGTCTCGCCACGCTCGATCTTTGCGCGCGCCTGCTTGACGGCGGTCTCGATGACGGCATTGCCGGAGGTTTTGGCCGTGATGTCCAGCCCCGCCAGGATCGGCACGCCGGAACTGATCAACGTGCTCAGCGTGCGGCAGAAGCGCGCCACCGCCACTTTGCGCAGGATGGGTCCCAACAAAGGCGCCTTCAGCATGATGGCGTCCACGCGGTACCGGCCCGCGGGCGTCGCGTAGTACCGGCGAAACATGAAGACGCCGCCGATCGCTCCCAGCACCAAAAATGGCAATGCGGAAATGAAGAGGCTGCTGGCCTTCATCACCGCGCGGGTCATCAGCGGCAACTGCGCGCCAAGACCATCAAATAACGAGGCAAAGGTCGGAATGACCTTCCATAACAACCCGGTCACCACCAGACCGGCAATGGTCAAGACCGCCGACGGATAGATCATCGCCGATCGCACCTGTGCCTCGAGCTTGACTTGTTTTTCGATGTAGGTCGACAGGCGCTTGAGAATCGTGTCCAGGATACCGCCGGCTTCACCGGCAGCGATCATGTGGGTGAAGAGCGGATTGAACGCGTGCGGCTGACGCTCCATCGCCTCCGCGAGCGACAGGCCGGCTTCGACATCGCCCTGCACCGCCG
>JBKJTD010000220.1:0-5304 GCA_046590915.1 Vicinamibacterales bacterium | reverse complement strand
CGTCGATGTCTCCTGGATGGTGTCGATGTCGATGGCGCCACCACGCACCGAAATGTCGCGGTCGGCGAGCGCCGCATGCAGGCTCGCGACGAAAAACGCCGTCGGGTTGTGCATGCTTGTCGTTCGCACGAGCGGCGTGGTCCGACCCAGTGGAATACTTCCGCGAAGCCCGACGTCGTTGCTGTTGAGGCCACGCGTCTGATTCACTGACGTCTCACTGTCGGCGGCCCCGGTCGTGATCGCGTGTGTCACCGTGAGGCCGTGCCCCGCAGGCGAGACGTCAACCCGCGCCGGCTCGCCGACGACCGTGCCTGGCCAGATGCGGATGATCGCGACATTCTCGTTGTAGCTGAGCGCACTCGACGGCGCTGCGTACCCGTCGTTGAGGTAATCCCACGCCCAACCAGGGCCGATGCCCTGGTCATCAAACAGGTTGTCGTCGCCAATCAGCCGCCCGGTGACATGGTGGATGTCGGCCTGTTTCAGCGCGTTCGCCCATTCCTCAAACACCGGTGCGGGCCCGAACTCGACGGAATCAATGGACGGGTCGCCGCCACCGACGACGATGAGGTCGCCGTAGAGGGTGCCGTCAGTGACGGTGCCGGTGGCTTCCAGACGAGTCTCAAACGTGAAATCCCATCCTAGTCGCCTGGCCGCCGCCGCCATCGTGAACAACTTCATGTTCGACGCAGGCACCACCAGCTTTTCGCTGTTGCGCGCGTATACGACGCGGCCATCACGGAGTGACTCGATACGCACGCCCCACACGGCACGCGCAAATCGCGGGTCGTTGAAGAGCGCGTCGAGTTCGGCGTGCAGGAGCGCCGCAGCGCTGGGTGCGGAGGGCGAAGGGGCAACCGTGGCGGGCGCGGAGGCACAGCCCGCGCCCAGAAGGAGCGTCAGTGCGAGCCCGATCGCCCGATCAGCCGAACGCCCGATCATCAATGTTTCAACCGCCCGATCATCCCGCCGCCGTGATGTCCTTGAGCAACTGCATCACCCGATCGAAGTCAATCGTGGACACGACTGCAGCGCCTGGTTCGCCGGCGCGGATTGCGTGAACCACGTCGCCGGCCCTTCGAAGTGTCACCGTCTCTGACTTGGCTGCCTCGCCCTCGCCAAATGTGACAGAGACTGTCACAGCGTCTCCACCGGCCAGGGCCGATGTCGCAAAACTCTCCGCCCGCAGATTGGACGTGGTCGTCAGCAGGTCGGTCATCTTAGTGAGGTCGGCGGGTTTCGCGGTCGGCGCGGTCAGCGACCAGATGTCCGGCGCGTTGTCGCCTTCACCCTTCTTCTTGCTGAATGCGTAGGTGGTGCCGCCAGAGGTGATGTCGAATCGGGTGGCGCTGAAGGAACGGAACTCAAACAGTTCCTTCAGCCGCAGATCGTCCGAGGACTTGCGGAGTTCATCGAGCAACGCCTTTTCCACCGTGAAGATCATCGGTCGCGACAGATCCCGGGCGAACACGTTCGCGTCGCCGTCGGCCGCGCCAATCGCCAGCTCGGCTTTGGAGGACCCCGAGCCCAGCGACACCACCGCCTGCGGTTTATCGAGCCCGTAGTCCTTGAGATTGTTCGTGCCGTCCGGCGACACAAGACTCGCCATGCGCGCCTGGAACAGGCGGCCGACGATGCCATCAACTGCGGCAAAATCCGCGCGTGCGTTGAGCGGGGAAGTGAGGCGCCAGTCCGCGCCTGATTTCGCCAGCGCCACCCGCGTCGTGCCTGCGTCGATAGTCAGCGCATCAGCCGCATCGCGAGAGAACTTCAGCACACTTTTTTCACGCAGCTCGAACGGGGTCTTGTCGAACGTGTCCTCCAGGTGCCCACCAATGAGCAAGATCCGGGGTGACCCTTCAACACGCGCATACAGGTCGCCGCCGGTGGGCGTCTTGTTGCCAATCATCAGGCGCCGCGGCGCAGTCTCACCGCTGACCTTGAAGGCGACGGTGATTCGCGCGGGTTCCAGACCAAACGGCGTCGCGCTCTCCGGCGATTCCGACACGACGCGTGTCTGTTCGAGCGACTCGAGCGAGGACACCACCGTGCTGATCTCCACAGTGTCCGCCTCGGCCTGCCCTGGAGCCGTCACCATCCACGTGGCGTCCTGGCGAACCACCTTCGTGGTCTCCTTGCCGGCGTGGGTGATCTCGACTTCCTCGATTGAGCCGGGGCTCAGGGTAAACACTTTTTCACGGGTGGCGGCGGTGGTGTCGGCCGACGGGTCGCGCTTCATCTCGACGAAATAGATGTACCCCCCCAGCGCCGCAGCGACCACCACCAACAGGAGCAGAGACTTGCCGCTTCTCATCGTCAGCGCCTCGTCCACCAGACACGCACGCCCATCGCGATGAAGGCGAGCGGGAAGATGACCAACGAGAGCCACAGGATGCGGCCGCTCTGGTCTTCGGTGAGTTGAATGCGGCGATCGGCCGGGTCCACCGGACGAATGGCGATCAGGTTTTCCTGCTGCGCGAGCCAGTTCGCCATGTTCAGGAAGAGGTCACGGTTGCCCTGAATAGCGAGCGCGCCGTTGGAGGCAAAGTCCGAGTCGCCCACCACAATCATGCGGGCTTCCGGTTTTGGCGCGTCCGGCGACGTGGCGGCAGGGGCATTGGGCGCCTCGGCGGACACGGCTGCGGCGATCGAGATCGGCCCCATCTTGTCGGTCTCGGGGTGAAGTTGCGGCTTGCCGGTCGAGTACAGCTCCTTCAGGTCACGTTCGCCGTAACTCTGCGGGCTGGTTTCAACGAGCGTTGACGGCATGCGGCCATCGGTGCCGCCCTCGATCGGACCGACCGAGCGAGCCATCGGGTACGCGGTCATGTACGCGAAGCCGTTGGTGATCGGATGTGCCGGATAGCGGGTCGCCAGTGGCACCTGCGGGCCGACACCGAGCTGTCGTCCCATGCCGCTTGCGTCGAGGACGATGTCGGTGCCGATGTCGAAGCCCCAGCTGCGCGCGAGAGCGAAGAGGTTGGGCATCGCAGGGCCGCCGGAGGCGTCCGGCGCGTCAATCATCAGGAGCAGCTTGCCGCCGCGATTGAGGAACGTGGTCAGAGCCTCGACTTCGCCAGGAAGGAAGTCCTGAGTCGGGCCTGCTACCACGACGACAGACGCATCCTCAGGGACAGCTCCCTGCTGCGCGAGTGGCAATGGTGCGGTTTCGAAGTTGTCGCTCTTCATCGCCTCGGCGATCTGACTGAGCCCACGAGGGTCGCCGCCGGCCGAGTTGCGTTCGCCGTGGCCTTCCACGAAGTACACCTTCTTGGCCTTGCCTTCGACGACCTTGATGATCGCGTTGGTGACGTCCTGCTCGGTGTTCTGGGTGGTGCGCTCGGTGCGGCCGGCGTGTTCAAACACGATCGTGCCGTACTGCTGAAGTTCGTATTTCTGCGCTTCAAGCGGCGAGGCATCAACGTCGAAATATTCGACTTTGACCTGACCCGACAGATATTCGTACTCCGACAGTCGATCTTCGAACGGGGCGCGCCCATCCTTGGCGTGGAACACCTTGATGTTGACCGGCTCGGTCAGTTTCTGCACGACCTGCTTTGACTGATCCGACAACGAGTACTGCTTGGTCTCGGTGAAGTCCCAGCGTTTGTTCTGCCGATTGCCGATCCAGTTGGCGGCCACGAGGATGCCCAGGACCAGCAACACGCTGCCGGCCGTCATTGAACCGTACTTCGCGTTTTTGCCCTGGAACGAGCGGCCGATTTCGCGCCACTGGCCCAGCGTGTAGATGAGCGTGGTGACCAGGCCCGCGATGGCGAGGCGCTGGGACCACACAAGGAGTTCAGGTTGTGTGAACCGGATGACCACCGCCGCAGCCACCAGCGCCACGCCGACCCATCCGAGTATTGCAAGAAGTTGTTTCACGTTCAGCCCCTCCACCGTTCGGTGTCCACGGACTTCACCGTGAGGAACAGTCCGAAAGCAATCACACTGAGGTAATACAGCGCATGTTTGGTGTCGATGATGCCTTTGCTGAAGTCCTCAAAGTGCTCAGTGATCGACAGGTACGACAAGACGGCTGCGGTATTGGGTCCGAAGCTCGAGCCCAACCAACTGACAATCCAGAGCAGCAGGGCCACGACAAAGGTGGCAGCGCCGGCCACGACCTGGTTCTTGGTCGTGCTTGAGATGAAGAGACCCAGCGAAATCAGGCACGAGCCGAGCAGGAACAGTCCCAGGTATCCGGTTACGACCGGCATAATCTCGGGGTTGCCGAAGATGAACAGAATCGCAATGTTCAGCATGGTCACGCCGAGCAGCGCAGCGTAGAAGCCGACCGCGCCGAGGAACTTGCCCAGGACGATCTGCACGTCGGTGACGGGTGAGGTCAGCAGCAGTTCGATCGTGCCGGACCGCTTTTCCTCGGCGTAGGTGCGCATGGTGATCATCGGCAGCAGGAACAGGATGATCACGCTGGCGTTGCCGAGCACACCACGAATCAGGCCCTGGTTGACGTTGACCGGGGCCCCCTGCGACTGCATGCTCTGGCTCACGAAGAACTCGAGGTGCGCGTAGAAGAAGTAGCCGAAGAGCAGCGCAAACAGGCCCATCACGATCCAGCCCATCGGCGACACGAAGTAGCCGCGCAGTTCCTTGCCGGCAATTGTCAGGATGTTACGCATGGGGCACTTCCTCGCTCGTGGTCGGTTCGACCGGCGGGACCTCGGTCACCGCCTTGCCGGTTTCGTCTGTCGTGAGCTGCAGGAAGATGTCTTCAAGGCTCATGCGGAGCGGCCGCAGTTCAAGCAGGCCCCATCCCTTGTCGACAATCGACCGCGCGATGTCGCGCCGGATGTCCCGGTCGGTCTCGGCCGAGATCTCATAGCCGACCTGCGAGTCGTGTCGGTCAAACTCCATGACACCCCGCACACCGGGCACCGACGACAACGCAGCAGCCGCATCCGCGCCGGCAGCATCCACCTGCACATACAACGTCGCCGCGCCCTTGAGCTGGCTCGTCAGATTCTCCGGAGTGTCCACCGCGACCACCCGGCCCTTGTTGATGATGACCACGCGTGAGCACGTCTGCGACACCTCGGGAAGGATGTGCGTGCTGAGAATGATCGTGTGGTCGCCGCGCAGGCCGCGAATCAGGTCGCGCGTCTCTATGATTTGTTTCGGATCGAGACCGGCCGTCGGTTCATCGAGGATCAGCACTTCCGGATCGTGCAGGAGCGCCTGCGCGATGCCGACGCGCTGTTTGTACCCCTTCGACAATTTTGAGCAATGGCGTTGGGCCATATCCGCAATGTGCGTCTTGGCCATCGCACCGTCGATGCGGGC
>JBKJTD010000173.1:0-2958 GCA_046590915.1 Vicinamibacterales bacterium | reverse complement strand
GCCGCCTACATGTCGCCCGAGCAGGCCAAGGGCAAGGCGGTCGATCGACGCGCGGACATCTGGGCCTTCGGTGTGGTGCTCTACGAGATGCTGACCGGCCGCCGCGGGTTCGAAGGCGAGGACATCTCGACCACGCTGGCCGCCGTGCTGATGAAAGATCCGGAATGGACCGCGCTGCCTGCCAATACGCCGCCCGCGCTCGTCACCCTTGTGCAGCGGTGCCTCGAACGCGATCCGAAACAGCGTCTGCGCGACATCGGCGAAGCGCGCTTGCTGCTGAGTAATCCCCAGACGATGAGCGGACGACCGGCGGAGGCCACTGTTGGCCCGGCGGCGACCCGATCGCGCATTGATCCGCGAATGGCGGTCGGCGCACTGGCGCTCGCGGCCGTTGCTGCAATCGCCGCGTGGGTCCTCAAGCCCGCGCCGATTCCGGCACGCGCCGCACCAGCCCGGTTTGCGATCTCGTTGCCCAAGGATGTCACCTATACACGCACGACAGATCGTGTCATCGCCGTGGCGCCGGATGGGTCACGCATCGCGTACGTGGCGGCCGGGCAGCTTTTCGTTCGCGCGCTCGATCAAATCGAGCCAGTCGCTGTCGCCGGCGTACGCGATCCTCGCGAAATATTTTTTTCACCGGACAGCCAGTGGATCGGGTTCTACACGGGCGGAAAGATCTGGAAGGTGGCGGTGACAGGCGGAGCGCCGGTGCCGGTGTGCGACGCGCTGCTGCCGGCTGGCGCCAGCTGGACGGGCGACGAAATCCTTTTCGGTCAGGGTGGCGGCATCATGCGCGTGGCGGCGGCCGGTGGCACACCCGAAGTCCTGATACCGAGCAGCACCGGCCCTATCGCCAATCCGCGGCGGGTGCCGGGAATGAACGAAGTACTCTTCAGTCGCACGGCGGACATCGGGAATTGGGATGAAGCCGACATCGTGGTCGCGGACGCCAAGGGTGCAGAGCGCGTGATTGTGCGTGGTGGGTCAGACGCACGGCTCCTGCCGACAGGTCATCTTGTGTACGGCCGCCGGGGCGAGCTGCTTGTCGTGCCGGTCGATCCGTCCACTCTTGCCACCGCCGGCACGCCGGTCGTTCTGGTTGCTGGCGTAGCGGGGAGTGTCGGATTGACCGGCGCACGCCAGTTCGACGTGTCCGATTCGGGCACGCTGGTCTACGTATCCGGCGGTGTAGAACAGGAGACCGATCTCGTCTGGGCGGATCGCCAGGGCCGGGAAGAGGTCCTGACCACCGAATCACAAGCCGTTTACCCGCGCATTTCTCCAGACGGTCAGCGCATCGCCTATAGCGCACCGGTCTCAGGCAACACGGACGTCTACATTCTTGAGTGGGGGCGGAAGGCCAGGAGCCGGTTGACGTTCGACGCGGCCTTGGACCAGGCGCCACTCTGGTCGGCGGACGGCAAGCGCATCATTTACGGGTCGGGACAGAACAATGGTGCGTCGAATCTGTTCTGGCAACAGGCCGACGGCACCGGCACAGCTGAGCGATTGACCACTAACCCCAATCAACAGTACCCGTATGCGGTGACGCGCGACGGCGCGACCCTGGTCTATATCGAACTGGGTGCGAAGACCTCGTTTGACATTTACGCCATCTCGCTCACGGGCGATCGAACACCTCGTCCTCTGCTGAACAGCGCGGCCGACGAGCGACGACCGACGCTATCGCCCGACGACAAGTGGATGGCGTACCAGTCGGACGAATCGGGTAGTTTCGAGATCTTTGTGCGGCCCTTTCCAGACGTGAACGGAGGGCGCTGGCAGGTGTCAGCCGGCGGCGGCGCTTCGCCCCTCTGGGGCACCGAGCTTCGCGAGATTTTCTATCGGATGGGTCAGACCATCATGCGGGCCGGCGTGGCCACCACCCCGGCGTTTGTTCCGGCGACGCCCTCAGTCTTGTTCGGCGCGAACCTGATGCCCGACGCCGCAGGCTTCCAATACGCGCTCGCGCCGGGCGGCAAGCGCTTCATTCTCATCAAGTCCCACGCGTCGGGAGACGTGCGCAGTGAGTATCGCGTCGCGCTGCATTGGTTCGACGAAGTCCGAACCCGCGCGCCGAGGAGCAAGTAGGGCATGCCGCTGGCCGCCCTACTTGCTCCTCGGCGCGCGGGTTCGCACTTCGTCGAACCAATTCAGCGCCACGCGATACTCACTGCGCACGTCTCCGGACGCGTGGGACTTGATGAGAATGAAGCGCTTGCCGCCCGGCGCGAGCGCGTATTGCATGCCGGAGCTTTCCGGCATCAGGTTCGCGCCGAACAAGACCGAGGACGTCGCCGGTACAAACGCCGGCGTGGTGGCCACGCCGGTCCGCATGATGGTCTGACCCATCCGATAGAAAATGTCGCGAAGCTCTGTGCCCCAGAGGGGCGAAGCGCCGCCGCCGGCTGACACCTGCCAGCGCCCGCCATTGACGTCTGGAAAGGGCCGCACAAAGATCTCGAAACTGCCCGACTCGTCCGACTGGTACGCCATCCACTTGTCGTCGGGCGATAGCGTCGGCCGCCGCTCGTCGGCCGCGCTGTTCAGTAGAGGACGAGGTGTTCGATCGCCCGTGAGCGAGATGGCGTAAATGTCAAACGAGGTCTTCGCACCCAGTTCGATATACACAAGGGTCGCGCCGTCGCGCGTCACCGCGTACGGCCACTGTTGATTGGGGCCAGTGGTCAGTCGCTCGGCTGTGCCGGTGCCGTCGGCCGGTTGCCAGTACAGATTCGACGCACCATCGTTCCGTCCTGACGCGTAAATGATGCGCTTGCCGTCGGCCGACCAGAGTGGCGCCTGGTCCTGGGCCGCGTCGAACGTCAACCGGCTCTTGGCCTTCCGCCCCCACTCAAGTATGTAGACGTCCGTGTTGCCTGAGACCGGTGCGCTATAGGCGATGCGCTGACCGTCTGGAGAAATGCGCGGGTAAACGGCTTGTGATTCGGTGGT
>JBKJTD010000143.1:0-20047 GCA_046590915.1 Vicinamibacterales bacterium | reverse complement strand
GATCGCTGAGACGCTGCAGTCCGCCAAAGAAGCAGCCGAAGCGGGCAGCCGGACCAAGAGCGAATTTCTGGCCAACATGAGCCACGAAATCCGCACCCCCATGAACGGCATCATCGGCATGACGGAACTGGTCCTGGATTCGTCGCTGACACGCGATCAGCGCGAGTCGCTGGAAACCGTGCGCGCCTCGGCCGAATCGCTGCTCGCCATCCTGAACGACATCCTCGATTTCTCAAAGGTCGAGTCCGGCAAACTGGAGCTTGAAGCGGAGCCCTTCTCCCTGCGTGATGCCGTCGGCGACGCCGTCAGGCCGATGGCGTTGAGTGCCGACAAAAAGGGCCTCGAGCTCGTCACAGATATCCACCCCGATGTGCCCGAGGGCCTCAAGGCCGATCAAGGCCGACTGCGTCAGATCATTTCGAACCTGGTCGGCAACGCGATCAAGTTCACCGAAACAGGGCATGTGCTCGTCGAAGTCCGCAGAGCCGGGAACGACGTGCCGGCCGAAGGCGCGATGACGACGATCGAGTTTCGCGTCAGTGACACAGGCATCGGTGTGCCGGTCGACAAACGCGAATCGATCTTCGAGGCATTCAAACAGGCCGATGGATCAACCACGCGCCGGTACGGCGGCACGGGCCTTGGCCTCACCATCTCCACCACACTGGTCAAGATGATGGGGGGCCAGATCTGGGTGGAGGCCAATCCCGGCGGCGGCAGTATCTTCGCGTTCACGATTACCTGCCCGACCGCGCCGACCCCACGCCGCGATGACCTGGTGCCGGCGCTCGACGGCCTGCGGGTGCTGGTTGTGGACGACAACGCCGTCAACCGCCGCGTGCTCGTCGAACAGTTGCGCCGCTGGCATCTGGCGCCGGTCGCGGTCGAGGGTGGCCGCGCGGCGATGGACGCGCTCAGCGCCGCCACACAGCACGGCGAACCGTTTGTGCTCATCCTGCTCGACGCCAACATGCCCGACCTTGATGGATTTGCGGTTGCAGAGGAAATCGCCGCCCGTCCAGAACTGGCAGGCGTCACCATCATGATGCTGACCTCGTCGGGACACTTCGGGGATGCCACGAGATGTCGCGAGTTGTCCATCTCCGCCTATCTCACCAAACCCGTCCGCCAGCGCGAACTGCTTGACGCCATCGTCGCCACCCTGCAGGGCCGCGACGGATGGTCTGCTCCTGTCGCGACCACCGCAGCGTTGACATCGAAGCGGTCGATGCGGGTGTTACTGGCGGAGGATAATCTCGTCAACCGCGCCGTCGCAGTCGGCCTGCTCACCAGACGCGGCCATCACGTGGAAGTGGCAGCCAACGGCGTCGAGGCGGTGGAGGCGTTGACCCGCGGGTCCTTTGACGTGGTACTGATGGACGTGCAGATGCCCGTGATGGGCGGCATCGAGGCCACGGCGCGCATTCGCGATCGTGAACGCATGCTCGGCATCCACACCCGCATCGTCGCTTTGACGGCACACGCGATGCAGGGGGACCGCGACCGGTGTCTGGCCGCGGGCATGGACGGCTATCTGTCGAAACCGGTGGATCGATTTGAACTGTATGCCAGTGTCGAAGGGGAACCCGTGAGCGACGCGCCTCAGGCGACGACCGACGCACGAGCGTTTGATCGGTCGGCGTTGCTTGATCGGGTCGGCGGCGATTCGGATCTGGTCAATGAAATTCTGCAGATCTTCGTGGACGACTGCCCGGCGCGGCTTCGCGATGTTGACGACGCGTGTGCCGCCGGCGACGCTGCGGGTCTGGCGTCTGCGGCCCATGTCATCAAGGGGGCCTCGTTGAACTTGTCAGCCAATCGTGTGGCCGGTGCCGCCGAGGCGCTCGAGTCTGCTGGCCGCGCCGGTAAACTTGAAGACGTCGGCACGCTTGTGGCCGTCCTGCATCGCGAGGTGGCCGATCTGATAGCTCAAGTGGGCCGTCCCCCCGCCTCCGGAGTGCTCTGATGCCCCCACCCATGCGCGTACTGGTTGCCGACGATGACAAGACGACGACGATGATTGTTGGCGCCGCATTGCGGAAGTGGCAGTGCGAGGTGTCAGTGGTGCACGACGGCACGGCCGCCTGGGACCACCTCACCGAGCACCAACCCGGCATGGCCATTCTCGACTGGATGATGCCCGGACTCGACGGCCCCACGCTGTGCCGCCGAATTCGCGAACGGGAGAGCTCCGCGGGGATGTATGTCGTGCTGCTGACCTCGCGCGACAGTCGCGCCGATTTGGTGGCCGGTCTCGATGCCGGGGCGGACGACTACCTGACCAAACCCGTGGACCGCGAGGAACTGCGCGCCCGGGTGCACGTCGGAATGCGTGTCGTCGCGCTGCAGACCCGGCTGCAGGAACGCGTGGCCGACCTGCAGGACGCCTTGTCGAAGGTGATCAAGCTGGAAGGCCTGTTGCCCATCTGCAGCTACTGCAAGAGCATCCGCTCGGACGAAAATTCCTGGCAGCAGATGGAGCGATACATGGCCGAACATTCCGACGCGCAGTTCAGCCACGGTATCTGCCCGACGTGTTACGAGAAGGTCAAACTCGACTTTGCCGGGTGACAGGGGTGGTAGAATCGGCGATTGATGAAGACGCCTCGAGCCAGGGTAGAGATCACCGACACCGATTGCCGCATCATTCGCAAGAAGTCCCGTATCGCCGGCTGGGGCGTGTACGCGGCGGCGCCGATCAACAAGAACAAACGCATCCTGCAGTACACGGGCGAAAAAATCACGTCCGATGAAGCCGATCGCCGCGAGACGCGGTACCAGAAGAAGGGGCAGATCTGGTGTTTCACGCTCAACCGCCGTTGGTTCCGTGACGGCAACGTGGGTGGCAGCACCGCGCGGTTCATCAACCACGGCTGCAAGGGCAACTGCTACTCCGAGGTCATTGGCGACGTCGTCTGGATACGCGCCTCCAAGAACATCGCCAAGGGAGACGAGTTGACCTACGACTACAACACGGAAGGCGAGGCCGGCATGAACTGCTTCTGCCGTCCGAATTGTCCCAACAAGATCTGACGCGGATGCCCACGGCCGTCCGGCACGTCGTGTACCTCCATGGTTTCGCGTCCTCGCCTGCGTCGGGCAAGGCCGAACGGTTCCGCCGGGAGTTGGACGCGCTGGGCGTGGGCTACAGCTGTCCCGACCTCAATACGCCCGCGTTTGAAACCCTGACGACCACCAGGATGTTGGCGCAGGTGGCGCAGGTCGTGGCGTCGATCCCTGACGGTCCGGTCGCACTGGTGGGTTCAAGTCTGGGCGCCTTTGTGGCCGTCCATGCGGCCGACGCGGACACGACGGGCAGGATCGACCGGCTGATCCTGTTGGCTCCCGCACTCGACTTTGGCGGCAATCGCCTGCGCCAGCTCGGGCCGCACGGGATCGATGAATGGAAGCAGTCGGGCAGTCTGACGGTGTTTCACCACGCGGACGAACGCGAGCGGCAGGTGGGCTACGCGCTCTATGAGGATGCCGCGCAGTACGACGCCTTCACCGTGCAGACGCGGCTCCCGACGATGGTGTTTCAGGGGGAGCACGACGAGTCGGTGGACCCGGCCATGGTGCAGCGATGGGCCACCGGCCGACCGCTGGTCGACCTGCGGCTGCTCGACGACGGCCATCAACTCACCGACTCGATCGACACGATTTGGGCACAGAGCGCGGGGTTTTTGCTGGGCGTCGCAAATCGACGGAACGAGCGATGAGCACATCCGGCGCGGTGCACCAAGCGTAAAGCTAGTAACCCACGCCGGACCGAGGGCGTAGTACCTGTGCCGGGGTACAATTTCAGCTGGAGGCCGAAGCTTCAGCGTCGGCACAAAGGGAGTCCGATGGTCATCAAGATTGGCAAGTCCAGCGATATCCGTTCCTCCGAGATCACACCCGAGCCGGTCTACCGATCGCGGCGGGAGTTTCTCCAGATGGCGGCGGTGGGCGCCGTGGGTGCGGTCGCGTGTGGCCCGTTGGGCCAAGACCTGTCGGCGCAGGTGGCCATTGCCAACGTGAAGCCGTCGCCGCTCTCGACGACCGAAAAACCGCACACGTGGGATCAACTCACGCAATACAACAACTTCTACGAATTCGGCACCAACAAGTCTGACCCGGCGGCCAACGCGCATCGGCTGACGGTCAAGCCGTGGACGGTGAAGGTCGACGGTCTGGTGGCCAAGCCGGCCGACTACGCCCTCGAAGATCTCGTCAAGCCGCACCAGCTCGAAGAGCGCATCTATCGCTTCCGGTGCGTCGAGGCGTGGTCGGCGGTCATTCCGTGGGTCGGCTTCCCGCTGGCGGATCTGATCAAGCGCGTCCAGCCAGACAGCCGCGCGAAGTATGTGGCGTTTACCACGCTGCTTCGGCCCAGCGAAATGTCCGGGCAGCGGGGCGGCGCGCTTGATTGGCCGTATGTCGAAGGCCTCCGCATGGACGAAGCCATGCACCCCCTGACCATTCTCGCCACCGGGCTCTACGGCAAGGAAATGCCGAAACAAAATGGCGCGCCGATTCGACTGGTCGTACCGTGGAAGTACGGCTTCAAGAGCATCAAGTCGATCGTGCGGATCAGCTTCGTCGAGAAGGGACCGCCGACGTCGTGGAACAAGGCCAACTCCGGCGAGTACGGGTTCTATTCAAACGTGAACCCGACCGTCGCCCACCCGCGCTGGTCGCAGGCGCGTGAAAACTCGCTGGGGTCGTTTCTCAAAAACAAGCAGACAGTCATGTTCAATGGCTACGGCGATCAGGTGGCCAAGTTGTACGAAGGCATGGACCTGAAAAAGTTCTACTGATGTGGTTGAAGGTGCTGGTGACGCTGGCGGCTGCGTGGCCCGGCGCTGACCTGATCTACAACACGTTCTGGGGCGACCTCGGCGTCAACCCGCTGGAAACCCTTTTGCTCAGCAGCGGCGAAGCCGCGCTGGTGATTCTCCTGTGTTCGCTCGCGGTGACCCCCATCCGTCGCATCACAGGTTGGAACCGCCTCCAGTCGGTGCGCCGCATGCTCGGCCTCTGGGCGTTTTTCTACGCGTTCTGTCACCTCTCGATCTACATCCTGCTTGACCGCGCGTGCCTCTACTGGTCCGACTGCCAGGTGCAGGCGATTGTCGACGATGTCTTCAAGCGCAAATTCATCTTTGCGGGGATGCTGGCGTTTGTGGCGATGGTCCCACTCGCCATCACCTCCACGAAGGGATGGATTCGGCGCCTCGGAAAGAAGTGGCAAACCCTCCATCGTCTGGCGTATCTTGCGGGCATTGCCGGCGCGGTCCATTTTTTATGGAAGACCAAAGTTCCAGAAGTGAAGCCCTTTGCCTACGCGGCCATACTCATCGTCTTGCTGCTGGTGCGCGTGTATTACTCGTGGAAGAAACGCGCTGTGAGAGCCTGATGAGGCGAGTGTGGCTGACAAGTGTGTTGCTCCTGGCCGCGGCATGTGGCGGCACGGACGCTCCGCCAAGCGACGCGGTGGGTGCCGAACCAGCCTCCTTTGTGGTGCTGGCCGGCAACTGGACCGTGCGCGAAGAGGCCGGGGAGCGCTTCGTGCGTGTGGACGGCACGTCTTGGAAGACCGGCACGCCCCCGGCCAATCTCGAGACAAAGGCGCGCACGTTGTTTCCAGCGAGCGCCCAAACATTTGCTGAGCGTGTGAGCGCCGGTCTGTTGTTTCCCTATGCGGTGGAGCCGTCGGTGGACACGTTTGCGGACGGCGAGATCCAGGTCGACTTCCGGCTGATTGATGGTGCGTCAGACCAATTTGCGTCGATCCTCTTCGGCTTGAATGCTGATGGCGATCATCACGCCTACCGCTACAACACCAAGGACGGCGACACGGCGTTGTGGAAAGTGGTGAACGGGCAGCGGGAGCGGATTCATCACGGGGGTGTGCACCTCGAGGTGCCGTTGGGCGAATGGCGCACGCTCAAAATGCGCGTGCGTGGCGCCGAAATCACCGGGTGGGTCAATGAGACGCAGACGCTGCAGTTCACACTGCCGTCGGCCGTCTCCGGCAAGGTCGGCCTGTGGTCAAAAGCCGACTCGGTGACCGACTACCGCCACTACCGCGTCACGCGCTAACGAATCACAATCTCACCCGGCGTGCCCGCGTAGGGGGTCAGGTCCACTGGCTTGCTGTCGGTCGGCATCGAGAGAAAGTATTCGGTGACCGGGCGGTCGTCCTGCAGCATCGGACCTTCGCCCAGGTAACGCTCAATCTGCGGGCGACTCGTAAAGTACTGCCGCACCAATAAATCAAACGTGCCGAGGCCGGATTCCTCCAGGGCCTTCTGTACCTGGGGATACGCGACCTTGAGCGCGAAGTCCGACTCGCGTAACTGCAGCGGTTCGTTTGAGCCGATCGCGATGCTGCCGCCCATCCACAGCGTCACGTACGGAAACGCGGAGAGAAAACTCCGCAGCATCATCTTGTGCTGAAACTCCGTGTCGGCCGGGATCCACTGCACCATGATGCCGCCAGGCGCCAGGGCCTTGCGCGCGAGCGCGTAGTAGTCGGCCGAATACAGGCTGGCCGCGCCGGCCAGATGGGGCAACATCAGGTCGGCCGTGATCACATCAAATTTCTGGGTGGTGGTTTTCAGAAAGTGACGACCATCGGCCACCTTGAACGCGACGTTCGGGTTTTCGAGGATGTTGCGGTTGATGCGCGAAAACCACGACCCGGCCTGCACGACCGATGGGGAGAGTTCGACAAGAGTGGTGCGTGTGTTGGGCAGGATTGCGGCACCGCCGCCAGTCGTCCCGCCGCCCATGCCGACAATCAGGACATTGCGAGGGTCGCGATGGACGGCCACCGCCAGGGCGCCGATCGCCCGGTGATACCCGATCATGCTCGCGCCGTCGCTGGCATGGTGCATGCCGTCAATCAGCAATACGCGCTGCTCGCCATGGCGCACGACAGACACGGTGGCCTGCGCGTCTTCCGCGTGCCACAACACGTGATGGCCGGGATACCGCGCGCGGATGACATCCTGAAATACGTCCGGCAACATGAACGCCGCCGTGGCAAAGACCACGGTCGCCACGCCCACGACCGCCACACGTGCGCGCGGTTGCGCCATCCAGAACAGCACCACGCCGCCAATGAGCGGAATCGCCGCGATCAGCACAAGGCTCAACTGCGCACCGAGCGTGGGAATCAGCACAAACCCGCCGGCAAGCGACCCCACGATCGCGCCGCCGACGTTGAGCGCATACAGCGTGCCCACGCGTCGTCCCACCCGGGACTCGTCCTGCGTGCCGCCGGTGGTCCAGAGGATCAGGCCCATCGGAAACGCCGCACCAAGCAGGATGGCGGTCGGCAGGATGGCAAACGCCGCCGCAAACAGGAGTGGAAGCACGAAGTCATAGGGAGGATTGAGCGCCTCCACCGTCGAGAACATCCACACCATCACGTCGTTGGCGCGCACCAGGGCAAACGCCGACAACACCGCCGTCAGGCCGATCGCGATCTCCGTCGCGCCGAGCACCGCGAGCCAGTTCGCCCGGCGGCGCAGCCACGGGGTGACCAGGTAACTCCCGATGGCCAGGCCTGCCAGCACCGCCGCCAGCATGCTCGCGAAGGCATAGGTGGTGGGCCGGAGGAAAAACACGAGGATGCGGAACCAGACGATTTCAAGCGCGAGTGACACCGTGCCTGACAGCGCAATCACCAGCAACACCACCAGCCGCGCGCGATCGGAGAGCGGGGTGGTCACCTCAGACTCAGACACGGCCGTCGGTGCGCTGGTGGAGGGCGCAAGCGGCGTCTCGTTGAGGCTGGCAGCCCACGCGACAGCCGCGACAAGCAGGTTCAAACCGGCCGCAATCAAAAACGTCCGGCTCAATCCCATCGTCGGCACCAACCACAGGCTTCCGAACAGGACGCCGACGATGGCGCCGGTGGTGTTGATGGCGTAGAGCAGGGAGGCGGTGCGCCGAATGCCGTCGGCGCCGCGGCTGGCCGCGCGCAGGACGAGCGGATAGGTCATCCCCATCAGGCCTGCCGGCACAATCAACACCAGCGCCGTCAGTGCGATGCGCGCCACCGTGGTGAGCAGAGGAGAGGCGTCCAGGCTCGGCGCCATCCCGACAAACACGTTGTCGGCGACACCGAGCAGTGCCGGTGTCAGCAGCGCACTGAGGGCGATCAGGGCTTCGACGATGGCGAAGGTGCGCAGGGGGCGTTGGAGTCGATCCGACCAGCGGCCGGCCAGGTAACTGCCCAACGCGAGGCCGCCCATGAAACACGCCAGCACCGTGCTGGCCGCCTGAATGGTGACGCCAAAGACCAGACCCAGCTGCCGTGTCCACAGCACCTGATAGACCAGCGCCACGGCCCCAGACAGAAAGAACGCGACAAGCAACAACGCGCTCATGCGCGTACTGACCACCGACCGACCGTCACTCACACTTGACTCCTCGTTATCCCCCGCGGGTGTGCATCTCCAGATGCGCGTCACGTTTGAGCATGCTCAAGGGGATGTACGTCCCTCGGTCTCGCAGTGAGCGGCGTTCTTCCGCGCCGCGATCCGCCCGCCCGCGCCATACGGCGTTGAGCAGGTTGAGCAGGGTTTCTCTCGACGCGCCTGCACGCAGCGGCCGCCGGAGGTCCGTGCCATGTTGGGCGTAGAGGCAGAGCAGCAGCACGCCGTCGGCCGTCAGTCGCGCGCGGTCGCAGGTGCGGCAGAACGGTTGGGTCGTGGACGCGATGATCCCGAACGACAGGCCGTCGGGCAGCTGAAAACGATCGGCCGGTGCTGACGGCGCACTCGGGAGGGGTTGGATGGGACCGTAGCGCTCGGCCAGCCGCGACAACATTTCTGCGCGTGAGACCACCGCGTCGGGCCTCCAGCGGGTCGCGCCCCCGACGTCCATGTATTCAATGAACCGCACCTCCGCCCCCACCGTGCGGCTGTACTCCAACAAATCCCCCAGCTCATCGTCATTGTCACCACGGGTGATGACCGAGTCGATCTTCAGGTCGCGAAAGCCCGCGCGGCGGGTGGCGTCGATGCCGGCGAGCACCGCCGGAAGGGAGTCGCGTTTGGCCAGGACCTTGAAGCGTTCCGGCTGCAGAGTGTCGAGGCTGACCGTGATGCGATGCAGGCCCGCCGATTTGAGCTCCGCGGCGGCGTCGGCCAGCAGGACGCCGTTGGTCGTCAGCGCGAGGTCGGTCAGCCAGGGCTTGTGCGCCAATTGCGCGACGAGCGACGGCAGGTCGCGGCGCAGCAGTGGCTCGCCGCCGGTGATGCGGAGGCGGTCGACACCCATGTGGCCAAACAGATCGGCCAGCGCGGTGATCTCTTCGAAGGTCAGCACGTCCTCGCGCGGCAGCCAGACGTACTCGTCTTCGGGCATGCAGTAGTGACACCGCAGATTGCAGCGGTCAGTCACCGAAATGCGCAGGCTCCTCAGCGGCCGACCGAGGGTGTCGAGGGTGGGCATCAGCGTCTACGATTATGCCCCATGGGGGCGTGGCGTAGTGGGCCAATGGGCCAATGGGCCAATGAGGCAATGTGGCAATGGGGTAATGCATTTACAATGTGCACCATGGCGAGATTGATCCCGACGATGGTTGTGGCGGTGTTGGTGGCGGTGGTGCCGGTGTCGACCGCGGCGCAGACGGCCGTGCCGGCTGACAGCGCAAGGGTGACCGCGCTCAAGGCTGAGGTGGTGGCCGAAGTCGAGAAGATGCGCGACTTCACGCAGCAGATGGTGGACCAGATATTCAGTTTTGGCGAACTGGGTTTTCAGGAAATCGAGACGCATAAGTATCTGACCGGGATACTCAGGCAGCACGGCTTCAGTGTGGAAGAAGGCGTGGCCGGGATCCCCACCGCGTTCATGGCGAGTTGGGGCAGTGGCAAACCGGTGATCGCGCTCGGGTCGGACATCGACGGGATTCCACAATCGTCACAGAAACCCGGCGTGGCCTATCGATCGCCGATCGTGGACGGCGCGCCTGGCCATGGCGAAGGGCACAACTCCGGACAGGCGGTCAACATCACGGCGGCCATCGTGATGAAGCGCATCATGGAGCGCGACAAGATTCCCGGCACGATTCGCGTGTGGCCGGGGACGGCCGAAGAATTGGTCGGCACCAAGGCGTATTTCATTCGCGCGGGACTTTTCAAGGATGTCGACGTGGCGTTGTTCACGCACGTTGGGCGCAATCTGTCGGTCTCATGGGGCGCGGCCGGCGGCACGGGGCTGGTGTCGGTTGAATACATCTTCGAAGGCGAGACTGCCCACTCGGCCGGCGCCCCGTGGCGCGGCAAGAGCGCGCTCGACGCCGTGGAACTGATGAACGTGGGCTGGAACTATCGCCGCGAACATCTACGGCTCGAACATCGCTCGCACTACGTGATTCGCAACGGCGGCGACCAACCCAATGTCGTGCCTCGCACCGCTTCGGTCTGGTACTACTTCCGCGAACTGACCTATCCGATGATCAAAGAACTGTGGGGGATTGGTGACTCGATAGCGCAGGGCGCCGCGATCATGACCGGTACCAAGCTCGCGTCGACCCGGGTGCTCGGCGCCGCGTGGCCTCGCCACTTCAGCCGCCCAGTCGCCGAAGCGACGTTTGCCAACATTGAGAAAGTCGGACTGCCCGAGTGGAGCGAGGCCGATCAGACCCTGGCACGCGCGGTTCAAAAGGAGCTCGGCGTCACCGAGAGCGGCCTCGCCACGCGGCTCAGTCCCCTGGAACCGCCAGTCGTCAACAACCGCGGCGGCGGCTCCGACGACATCGGCGACATCTCCTGGAATGTGCCGACAGTCACGTTGTCGTTCCCGTCGAACATTCCCGGTCTGCCCGGTCACAACTGGGCTGACAGCATCGCGATGGCCACGCCGATCGCGCACAAGGGCGCGACCGCGGGCGCCAAAGCACAGGCCATGACACTGGTCGACTTGTTCCTGAAGCCCGAAGTGGTCTCGGCCGCGTGGACGTATTTCAAGGACGTTCAGACAAAGGACGAGAAATACGAGCCGCTGATCCGCGCCGAGGACACCCCCGCACTCGAACTCAACCGCGACATCATGGCGAAATACCGCGACCAGATGCGCAAGTTCTATTTCGATCCCACGAAATACAAGACGTATCTCGAACAACTCGGCATTGTGTACCCAACTATTAGGAAATGAGGCAATGGGGCAATGGGGAATGGGGCAATGAAATGCAGCGTGACGCCATGCTCTTCATTGGCCCATTGGCCCATTAACAGAGATCCAGACAATGATCCGTCCATACAAAAACGTGCTGCCAACCATCCATCCGACCGCATTTATCGATGACAGCGCGCAGGTGATTGGCGACACGCACATCGGCGCTGAAAGCAGCGTGTGGATGCAGACGGTCATTCGCGGCGACGTCAACTACATCCGCATAGGCGACCGCACCAACGTGCAGGACGGCACCATCGTGCACGTGCAGCACGACACGTGCCCGACGATAATCGGCAACGATGTGACCATTGGCCATGGCGCCATCATCCACGGATGCACGATCCATGACCGTGTGCTGGTGGGGATGGGGGCGATCATCCTCAACGGTGCCGTGATCGGGGAGGACTGCATCATCGCGGCCGGCACTCTGGTGACGGAAGGGGCGGTGATTCCGCCCCGGTCCATGGTCATGGGCAGCCCGGGCAAGGTGAGGCGCCCACTCACAGACCGCGACGTGGCGATGATCACCGAGTTCTCGGGCAACTACGTGCGGTACCGGCTCGACTACCTGCCATAATGAATGCCGTAACGGCATGATTCCAGCGATACGCGGCACGCACGACATCCTCCCAGGCGAAGTCGAAAAATGGCAATACGTCGAGCGCACGGCACGGCAGCTGTGTGACCGGTACGGGTACGTCGAGGTGCGCACGCCCATCATCGAGCGTGAAGAGCTGTTTGCCAAAGGCACGGGCGAAACCACCGACATCGTGACCAAGGAGATGTATTCCTTTGTCGACAAGGGTGGCGAACGCATCACGATGCGCCCAGAAGCCACACCGAGCATGGTGCGCGCCTTCGTCGAGCACAACCTCGAACACGCGATGGCCTCGGCCAAGTTGTTTGCCATGGGCCCGATGTTCCGCTACGAACGTCCGCAAAAGGGCCGCTACCGCCAGTTCCATCAGTTCGACGTGGAAGCCTTCGGCATCGAAGACCCGGCGGTGGACGCCGAGGTGATCGACCTGGCGTGGTCACTCATCACCACCCTGGGCATCGCGCAGGCGGAGCTGGTCATCAACTCAGTCGGCTGTCCCTCATGTCGACCGGTGTTTCAGCAGGCGCTGCTTGCGGCACTGGGTGACGACCTGCCGAAGTTGTGCGGAGACTGCCAGCGCCGCGCGACCACCAATCCACTGCGCATCTACGACTGCAAGGTGCCGGCCGACCAGTCGATCATTGACGCTCTGCCACACTCGGTTGACTACCTGTGTGAACCATGTGCCACTCACTTTGCCGGCGTGAAGGGATATCTTGACTCAGCCGGTGTGCCGTGGCGGCAGTCACATCGCCTGGTGCGCGGCCTCGACTACTACACCCGCACCACGTTTGAGATTCTTGGGCAGTCACTGGGTGCGCAGAACGCCCTGCTGGGTGGCGGCCGGTATGACGGCCTGGTCAAGAAGCTCGGCGGCGCCGATCGCACCGGCATCGGGTTTGCCGCCGGCATGGAACGCCTGGTGCTCGCCCTGCCCGAATCAGCGCCGGTTGCCACCTCGCCACGTGCCTTCATCGTCGCCATCGGAGACGATGGGCGGGCGGCGGCGTGGACGTTGTTGCGTGCCCTGCGGCAGGCGGGATTGCCGGCGCAGATGGAGTTCGACGCGCGCAGTGTGCGCGCGCAGATGAAACGGGCGGACCGCCTTGCCGCCCGCGTCACCCTCATTGTGGGTGGTGACGAATTGGCCCGCGGCGAGATTACGCTGCGCGACATGACCACCGGCGAGCAACACGCGATCGCCCGCGAGGCCATTGTCGAGACCGTACGGACCTACTTGTGAACAGCTACCGCACTCAGACCTGCGGCGCGTTGCGCCGTGAACACGTTGGCCAGACCGTCCTCCTGCAGGGATGGGTGCACCGCGTCCGCGACCTCGGCGGCGTGACGTTTTTTGACCTGCGGGACCGCCACGGGTTGACGCAGGTGGTCGCGCGCGACGGCGCCGCGCTGACACAGGCGGCAAAACTCCGCACCGAATTTGTCGTGAGCGTGACGGGCATCGTCGAAGCGCGTGATGCAGGCGTGATCAACACGAAGCTGGCGACAGGCGAGATCGAAGTCGTCGCCTCGCACATCGAACTTCTGAACGAAGCCAGAACGCCGCCGTTTCCAATCAACGAAGACACGGTGGTCTCCGAAGAGACGCGGCTCAAGTACCGGTATCTCGATCTGCGCCGCCCCGCGCTGCAACGCAATCTGATCCTCCGGCACAGGGTTTCGATTGCTGCCAGAAAATACTTCGACGAGCAGGGGTTTCTCGAAATCGAAACCCCGATCCTCACCAAGTCCACGCCCGAAGGCGCGCGTGACTACCTCGTGCCCAGCCGGGTACACGAAGGCGAGTTCTTTGCGCTGCCGCAGTCGCCGCAGCTCTTCAAGCAGATTTTGATGATGGCCGGCATGGACCGGTACTTCCAGATTTGCCGCTGCTTCCGCGACGAGGACCTGCGCGCCGACCGCCAGCCCGAGTTTACGCAGATCGACGTCGAAGTCTCCTTTGCCACCGAGGATCTCATCTACGAAATCGTCGAGGGCGCCATCGTCGCCATGTGGCAGGCCGCGGGACACACGGTTGACACCCCGTTTGCCCGGATGAGTTACGCCGAAGCGATGCGCCTGTACGGCTCGGACAAACCCGACCTGCGCCCCGGCATGCTCATCGGCGACGTGAGTGCGACGTTCACGACCTCGGAGTTTGCGCCGTTTCGTGATGCGGTGGCTGCCGGCGGAGTGGTGCGCGGCTTGGTCGTCAAGGGCGCGGCCAAATATTCGCGCAAGGACCTCGACGGTCTGGCGGATCAGGCCAAACAAATGGGCGCCGGTGGACTCGTGTGGGCACGTCTGGTCGAGGGCGCGCTCCAGAGCTCCGCACTCAAGGCCGCCGGCGAAACTCCGTTGCGCGAGGCCTTCGACGCCTGCGGCGGGGCAGAGGGCGACCTGCTGCTGATGGCCTCGGGCGACGAAGCCAAGGTGGCAACGTGGCTGGGTAACCTCCGCTTGATCGTGGCAAAGCGCGAGCGGCTTCTCAAGGCCGACGACTTCCGCTTTGTGTGGGTCACCGATTTTCCGCTCTTCGAATGGAACGCGGACGAAAAACGTTGGGACTCCATGCATCACCCGTTCACGTCGCCGAGACCAGACGATGAGGGGTTGCTGGAGAGTGAGCCTGGCAAAGTGCGTGCGCGTGCGTACGATTTGGCGCTCAACGGATCGGAAATCGCCGGGGGCAGCATTCGAATCCATCGTCCCGATGTGCAGCGGCACGTGTTCACGCTGCTGGGCGTGAGTGACGAGCAGGCGGCAAGCCGCTTTGGGTTTTTCCTTGAGGCGCTCGAATACGGCACGCCTCCTCATGGCGGCATTGCGTTCGGGCTCGATCGCATCGTGGCGCTGCTGTGCGGCGAATCGTCCATCCGCGAAGTGATGGCGTTTCCCAAGACTGCGCAGGCAGTGGACCTGATGTCCGGATCGCCGTCCACAGTGGACGAGCGCCAGTTGCGCGACCTGCACATCAAGCTTGCGATAGGGAAATAGCCATTTCACCATTTCGCATGGGCGTTGATCTGGGCGGCACCAAAATCGCCGCCGTGGTCCTGGGGCCCGACGGCGAAGAGCTGTGGGCGCAGCGCGTGGCCACGCCGCGTGACGACTACGACGCGACCATCAGTGCGATCGCCCGGATGGTCCCCGACGCGGAAGGCGCAGTCGGCCACGCGGTGACCGTCGGCCTGGGCATTCCCGGTGCGCCATCGCGCGCGACCGGGCTCATTAAAAATGCCAACTCAACCTGGCTCAACGGCCGCCCGTTGCAGGTCGATCTCGAGGCCGCGCTCGGCCGATCTGTGCGACTGGCCAATGACGCCAACTGCCTCGTCGTCTCGGAGGCCGCCGATGGAGCAGCCGCCGGCGCCGCGGTGGTGTTTGGCGTGATCATTGGAACCGGCACGGGCGGCGGAGTGGTCGTCCACGGCCGGTTGCTCGATGGTGCGAATGCGATTGGCGGCGAGTGGGGACACAACCCGCTGCCGTGGCCCGAGGCCGGTGAGTGGCCTGGCGCCGCGTGTTATTGCGGACGCACCGGCTGCATTGAAACGTGGCTCTCGGGTCCCGCACTCGCGCGCGACTACGCGAAGGCCGGAGGCGACCACGTGCCATCCGAGGTGATTGTGGTGCGCGCCGCTGCGGGCGAGAACCGCGCGCTGGAAGCGCTGTCGCGTTGGGAACATCGCCTCGCCAAGGCACTCGCTACTGTGGTGAATGTGTTGGATCCTGACGTGATTGTGGTGGGTGGCGGCCTGTCGCGACTGCCCGGCATCTACGACCGTATTCCGCAGTTGTGGGGCCCGTGGGTCTTTTCCGACGTGGTGACCACTCGATTTGTGCCCGCGGCCTTTGGTGACGCGAGTGGTGTGCGCGGCGCCGCCTGGCTGTGGGACGGGTATACTCGGAGCACCCATTAATGCCAGCCACGACCGTCCGTCGCATCCAGATGCCCGACGAAGGCATCGAAACCCTGTATGGCCCGTTTGACGAGCACCTTCGTTCCCTTGAGTCGACGCTGGGCGTCAAGCTCAAGACCCAGGGCCACGAGCTCATCATCGAGGGCCCTGCCGAAGAAGTGGGGCGCGCCGAGAAGGTCGCCGAACAGCTCGGCCGTCTGCTCTCGGCCGGATACCGCTTCGGTCGCGGCGACGTCAAAATCGCCGCTCAGCTGCTGACGCAGAATCCAAACATCGAGCTGCAGGAATATTTTCTGCGCAGTAATGCGCGCTCCGCCGGCCGAAAGCAAATTGCGCCCAAGAGCGTGATGCAGCGCGAGTATCTCGAGGCGATCGAAGCGCACGACATTGTGTTTGGCGTGGGCCCGGCCGGCACCGGCAAAACTTATCTCGCGATGGCCCAGGCGGTCACGTATCTGCTCGCCAAACGCGTCAACCGCATCGTCATGGCCCGTCCAGCGGTGGAGGCGGGGGAGAAGCTTGGCTTTTTGCCCGGTGACCTCGCCGAAAAAGTGAATCCCTACCTGCGGCCACTTTATGACGCGCTGCACGACATGCTCGACACCGAACGCGTCGAGCGGCTGCTTGAGCGAGGCGTGATTGAAGTCGCGCCGATCGCCTTCATGCGCGGCCGCACACTCAATGACGCGTTTGTGATTCTGGACGAAGCGCAGAACACCACGTCTGAGCAGATGAAGATGTTTCTCACGCGCCTTGGATTTGGATCCAAGGCGGTGATCACCGGTGACGTCACGCAGATTGACCTGCCCGCCGGGCGCGGATCCGGCCTGGTGGAGGCGCTGCGGATTGTCAATGGTGTGGAAGGCGTCAGCATCATCCGGTTTGACGATCGCGACGTCGTGCGTCACCCGCTGGTGCAGCGCATTGTAAAAGCCTACGAGTCGCATACGGCCGCGACCAGCAAGACGACGGTCTGAGATGGCCGACCCTGCTCAACCCAGACTGCGCGTACGTGTGACCGATGGTCGCGGCCGCCCGATTCCGTCGGCCGGGCTCGACCGGTGGCTGGAAGCGTCGTCACCCGCGCGAGCCCGCGGAAAGGTGACCATCGCGATCGTGACTGATGCCGCGATGCGCAAACTCAACGCACGGTTTCGTGAGGCCGACTACGCCACCGACGTCCTGTCGTTCCCGTCAGATGAACGTGGCGTGTTGGGCGACATCGCCATTGCGCGAGGTGTGGCCGCCCGGCAGGCGCGGGAGTTGGGCCATGCCCAGCGCACGGAGCTTCGGGTGCTGGCGCTCCATGGGTTACTGCATCTGCTTGGATACGATCACGACACCGACACCGGGCAGATGGCCAGAGCCGAAGAGCGACTGCGCCGCAAAGCCGGGCTGCCCGCGGGGCTGATCACCCGCACGCATGGGCCACGCCGATGATCTGGATTCCACTGCTGGTCTTCGTGGTGGTGTGTGGCATGGCCTACCTCGCCGTCATCGAGACGGCATTTGGCGTGCTCATGCGGCTGCCTGAACGCCTCGAAGCCGAGCGCGAAGGCGGCGCAGACGCGCTGACCGCGTACCTCGAAGACCCCCTGAAGTTGTTTGTGCCCGCGCGATTCATGCGCGGGGTGTTGCTGATTCTGACCGTGGTGTTGCTGGTGCAGATGACCGGCACCGGGTTTTATGCCGGTGTGCTGCTCTTTCTGATCGCGGTGGCCCTCAACGTCGGAGCCGGACATCTCGTCCCCGCGCTCATCGTCAGGCGCGCACCCGAGCGTTTGCTCGAGATGATGTTGCCGCCGTTTACGGCCATGGCCAATGTGGTCACGCCGCTGACAAGTCTGGTGATTGGGTGGCTGGGCGAAGCCGAGTCCACCACGCCACGCACCAACGGCAATGGGTCCAGTTCGCAGGTGGATCACGAAGACGTCACCCCCGATCAGGAAGATGGCCGTTTGCTGCGGTCGGTTGTGGACTTTGGCGACACCCTGGTGCGCGAGGTGATGACGCCGCGTCCGGACGTTGTGGCCGTGCGCGCCGATGCGACGGTTGATGACCTGCGCATCCTCGTGCGTGAACAGCAGTACTCACGCCTGCCCGTCTATCGCGACAACCTCGACAACATCATTGGTCTTGTGGTGGTGAAGGATTTGATTCAGCGGGAATTTCCTGGAGACGCCACCGTCTCGGAAATCATGCGACCCGCCGCGTTTGTGCCTGAGACCAAGCGTGTGGCGGACCTGTTGCGCGAGTTTCAGCAGCACCGCTTTCAGCTGGCCATGGTGGTGGACGAGTACGGCGGTATTGCAGGCCTGGTGAGCGTCGAGGATCTGATCGAGGAACTCGTCGGTGAAATTCGTGACGAATACGATCTTGAGGCCGAGCCGATCGTGCAGGAGCCCGATGGGGCGTTTGTGTTCAGCGCCAAGGTGGCCATTGAAGAGATGACCGAACGGCTTGACATCACGATCGAGGACGAAGGGTTTGAGACCGTCGGTGGCTACGTGCTGACGCGCGCCGGCCATGTGCCCGCAGCGGGCGAGCGCATTGAAGCCGACGGCATTGAAATCGAAGTGTTGGAGGCGGAGCGCCGCCGCATTCACAAGGTGCGTGTGCGTCGCTTGCCGCCGCCACCGGAAGACGAGCGCGAGTGAAGGCCGGGTACGTCTCGTTTGTCGGTCGGCCCAACGCCGGCAAGTCCACGCTGATGAATCAGCTCATGGGCCAGAAGGTTGCCATCGTCTCGGACAAGCCGCAGACCACACGCCATCGGATTACCGGTGTGCGCAACGAGCCCGAAGGGCAGATCGTGTTCATCGACACCCCCGGCATTCACAAGCCCGAACACCGGATGAATCAGCGGATGGTCGATGCCGCCGTGGATACGCTGCGAGAGGTGGACGTGGCCGTGCTGGTGGTCGATGTCACGGAGCGACCCGGCCCCGGCGATCGGTATGTAATTGACCTGCTCAGCCGCGCTCAATGCAAGCTCGTGGTCGTGCTCAACAAGATTGATCGCCTCAAGCAGAAGACGCAGTTGCTGCCGCTGATGGAGAGTTACGGCAAGGCGCTCAAGTGTGAGGCCATTGTGCCCATGGCCGCGTTCCATGGCGACGGCGTCGAGGGCCTTGTGAAGCAGTTGCTGGCGGCACTGCCCGAGGGGCCGCCGCTCTTTGACGCCGACTATTTCACCGATCAGAGCGAGCGCACGTTGGCCGCCGAGCTGATACGCGAAAAGGTGTTGCGTCACACCCGCGATGAACTGCCGTACATGACGGCCGTGGTCATCGATCAGTTTCAGGAGCCCTCGTCGCCCGGCGAACCCACGCGCATCTACGCGTCGATTCTCGTTGATCACGCCTCGCAGAAGCCGATTGTGATCGGAAAAAACGGCGAGATGATCAAGCGCATCGGCACCGAGGCGCGCGTCGATCTGCAGGAGCTGTTGGAAGGCAAGGTGCATCTCGATTTGCACGTGAAGGTGCGTCAGGACTGGCGCGAAGACGAACGCCTGCTCGACGAACTCGGGTTGCGGCGGTAGTGGGCATGGGAGAGTGGTGAGATGAAATCCGCATATGAACTCGCGATGGAACGGCTGCAGCAGAAGGACGCCGATGCCGGCGTGTCGCACACGCCGTTGACCGATACGCAGCGGGCTGCGATTGCGGAGATTCGAAACTTCTACGAGTCAAAGATGGCCGAAGCGCAGGTGTTGCACGAAGGCCGGCTCCGCGAGTTGTTCGACCCCGCCGAGCAGGACGCGCGGCGGGAGGAATACCGCCGCGACCGCGAGCGCCTCTCCTCCGAGCGCGACAGCAAGATCGAGAAGGCCCGATCCGCGTGAAAGCCAGTCAGGCGCAGGACGACCGCATCGCGCGCATGACCTTTGCGTCGGTGTATCCCCACTACGTTACGAAGGTCGAGAAGAAGGGCCGGACCAAGGCCGAGCTGCACCAGGTCATCACCTGGCTCACCGGGCATGACGATGCGCGGCTGGCGGCACTGATTGCGCGGAAGGCGACGTTTCTGGAATTCTTCGCTGAGGCGACGCTCAACCCGAAGGCCTCGCTCATCACCGGCGTCATCTGTGGGTATCGCGTGGAGGAGATTCCGTTCGAGCTCACGCGTCAGGTGCGCTACATGGACAAGCTCGTGGACGAACTCGCCAAGGGACGGCCGATGGCCAAGATTTTGCGGGCGTAGTCTCACCACGACTCACGCCCTCTCCGTCGTCCGGTGGGCATCTCGCCATCGGACAGCCACGACGAGACGCCCACCGGACGACGGAGAGGGCGTGAGTCGTGGTGAGACTACGCCCGCAAAATCTTGGCCATCGGCCGTCCCTTGG
>JBKJTD010000094.1:0-11225 GCA_046590915.1 Vicinamibacterales bacterium | reverse complement strand
CTCGTTGTCGCCAAAGGGCGTGACACTGACGGCCGAGGACATCCGCGAAGGCATGATTGGGGTGCTTTCGATTTTCGTCACCGAGCCGCAGTTTCAGGGCCAGACCAAGGATCGCCTCAACAATCCCGAGGTCACCAACATCGTGGACTCGATGGTCCGGCCCGCGCTCGAACACTGGCTCAACCACAATCGCAGCACGGCAGAGCAGATCGTCGCACGCATCATTCTCGCGGCGCGTGCTCGCGAAGCCAGTCGCGCGGCTCAGGCGGAGGTCACGCGCAAGTCGGCGACGTCGTCTCGCCTGACCTTGCCAGGCAAGCTTAGTGACTGCACGTCACCTGGTCGCGAAGAGAGCGAAATCTTCATCGTGGAAGGCGACTCGGCCGGGGGCTCCGCAAAGCAGGGCCGCGACCGTGCACGGCAGGCGATCCTTCCCCTGCGAGGCAAAGTGCTCAATGCCGAAAGCGCGACGACCGCCAAGGTGCTCGAGAATCGTGAGCTCTCTGACCTGGTGACGGCACTCGGCTGTGGCATTGGCAAGGGATTCGAGCTGTCGAAGCTGCGGTACGGCAGGGTCATCATCCTCGCCGACGCTGACTCGGACGGACATCACATTGCGACACTGTTGCTGACGTTCATCTTCCGTCACATGCCGCAGCTCATCAATGCGGGCAAGATCTACCTGGCGCAGCCGCCGCTCTATCGCATCGACATCGGCAAAGAAACCCACTGGGCAACCGACGACAAACACCGGGACGACATCATCAAACGCGCCACCGGTCGAGCCAAGCCCGACATCACCCGCTTCAAGGGCCTTGGCGAGATGATGCCGAAGGTGCTGTGGGAGACGACGATGAATCCGCGGACGCGACGGTTGTTGCGCGTGGGGATTGAAGACCAGCTCACGACCGATCGGATCATCAACGAGCTCATGGGCAAGGATCCATCGGCGCGCTTCCGGTTCATCATGGAGCACGCCGAAGCTGCCGAGGAACTCGACGTCTAGATCAGTTGTTTGGCTTTGCTGATGACGTCGGTCAACTCAAAAGGCTCACGCAGGAGCGCGTCGCCGGGTTCGATGTCAATCGGCTGGTCCTGCGCGAGGAGCAGTACTTTCAGATCCGGCCTTGTTTCGCGAAGCCGGCGGGCGAGCGTCCGGCCATTCTCGATGGTCACGTCAATGACCGCGAGCCCGATCGAACTGCTGTAGCGGTCCGAAATCAGGAGCGCTTCGGCAGCGGTCGCTGTGGCCAGCACCGGCCGTTCCAGATCGGTGAGCAGGCGCCGCAGCAATTGGCGATTGGTGGTGTCGCCTTCCACGATGAGAATCGCTGCCTCGGTGACGTCAGGCTTGGTGCCCGGGCCTTTTGCGCCAGACGCGACAGGTGTCTCACTGACAACCGGCAGGGTCATCGTGAACGTGGTCCCTCGTCCGACCACGCTTTCGACGGCGATGGTGCCGCCAAATTGCTGCACCAGGCCGTGAACAATCGCCAGGCCGAGCCCTGCGCCCCGTTCCTGCTTCGTCGTGAAAAACGGTTCAAAAATGTGTGTGACCGTGTCGGCATCCATGCCCGTGCCCGTGTCGCTGACCCGCAGGACAATACGATTGATGGCGGGGACCATGCCGTAGGCACCCGTGTCCTGACTGAAGGTGGCAATCGTGATGGTGCCGCCGTTGGGCATCGCGTCACGGGCGTTGGTCGCAAGATTCAGAATGATGCGCTCAAATTGCAGCGGGTCAATGCGGACCACATCGGCGGACGCCTTCAATTGGAGAGTGAGCCGGCGTCGATCGTCGAGCAGGGGCATGAGGAGGCCTTCGGTGCGCCGCAGGACGTCGTGCAGGCTTACCGCCTGCAGGCTTGTGTGCTGCTGGCGGCCGAACGTCATCAGTTGTGAGGCCAGGTCGGCCGCGCGAGCCGCCGCGGCACGGATTTGGCGGACGTCTTCGTGGATCGGGCTGTTTTCGTCGATCTGCTGACCGATGATTTCCGCACGCCCGCGCACGACCTGCACCAGGTTGTTGAAGTCGTGGGCCACGGAGCCGGCAAGCCTGGCGACGGCGTCCATTTTTCTGGCGACGCCGAGTTCGTTCATGAGGCGACGTTCAGTCGCCTCCATTTGTTCGCGCTCGCGTTCAAGGGTGCGATACGCCGCGATGGCGAAGCCCCCGAGCGACACCATGCTGAGGATCGACACGACCTCGCGCACGGCCCGACCGGCCTCGCCGGCAAACACGTCAGCGGCATACAACGCGTAGTGCAGGAACGGCATCGCCATCGCCGCGACAAGCAGGATGTGACCCGCCCTGAGCGTGCGTTGAGATGGACCGGGCTCATTGAGAACACATTGTTCTGCGGGGAACGGCAGATGGCGGGCGCGAATCGCGATCGTGAACAGCACTCCCGGAACAGTCCACAGGTGATCCACCCACTGGCCCGGCGTCAGCAGGCGCACGTCGGTCACGTGCGCAACGGCTTGGAGCAGATCGCCCAGCATGACCACGGCTGCCGCGACCGCGAGCCAGGCATAGAGGAGGCTCCAGCGCACCGACCAGGACTCCCTCCGCATCCACAACAGACGCCCGATGATGATGATGTCGAGCACCAGATGCATGTAGAAGGACGGCAGTGCGATGCCGTACTGCACCGGGGTGAACGAGACAGGCACGAGGGCGAAGTACCACAGCAGGTAGAACGCGAGCACGGTGAGCCCAGCCGTGCGCAACTGTCGCTCCTTCTCGGCAAGTGTGCCCGTATGGACCTCGTGTGGACGCAGTTCGATCGCGAGAATGAAGAAGATGTAATACAGCAGGTACCCGAACTCCATGAGGAGATCGAGATCGCGCGACCATTGCTCCGCGCTGATGAGTCCCCACGGCAGCGCAACCATGAGCCAGGCGGCGAAGCCCGTGCCGAGCACGGACCAGAAACGCCGCTCGGTGGCCTCGGTCAGCCGAGACACACCGAGCCACGCCGCGATCAGGATGGAGACGAGCGACGGGATGGCGTAGAAACGCTCACCAAAGGCCGACACCCAGCCGTCCGGCACGCCCGGAATCGCATAGAGCGCGAGAGAGCCGAGCCAGAGCAGCAGGGCGAGTACGACGGTCCAGTCTTTGAGGAGGGCGCCAACCATCCGGTGCCAGTCATACTACACGTATGCGACGGGTGATTGGCGTGGCGCTGATGGTGGACGGGTTGGCCACCGCGTTGTGGTTCACCACCCTGCTGAGTTCACTCGGCACTCGCGACCCGGTGAGCGTCGCGGCGATCCTCGCCCGCGTGGCGGTCGGTGCCCTGTGTGTCATTGCCGGATGGCTGGTGACCCAGCGTCGTCCTCCCGGCGACACCCTGGCGCCATATGCAGCTGCGGCCGCAGCGATCCTTGTGACCGCCGGCACCGTCTGGCGGCTCCTTCCGACCAATCTTGACCCGACGTGGCGCCTGCCGGTGGCCGGTGTGTACTGCTGTGCTGCTGTGGTGATTGCGCTGATGTTAATCTCCCCTGATGACCGGAACCGAGCTGGCGCTTGAGACGCGCGGCCTCAAAAAGAGCTTCGGTGACCTGCGAGCCGTGGACGGGATCGACCTGGTGGTCCCCAAGGGCAGCTTCTACGGTTTTCTCGGGCCCAACGGCGCCGGCAAGTCCACCACGATCAAGTGCCTTACAGGACTGCTCAAGCCGACGTCCGGTGAATTTCGCATCCTCGGGATGGATCCAATCAGTGACCCGGTTTCGGTCAAGCGCCGCATCGGGGTCGTGCCTGAGGATCTCGCGTTATTTGATCGCCTGACCGGAGCCGAAACCTTGTCGTTCGTTGGACAAGTGCATGGACTCGATCCGGCGAACATACGCAGCCGATCTCAGGAACTTCTGACCTTGATGGATCTGACCGGCGCGGCCGGAGACATGGTTGCCGACTACTCACATGGCATGCGCAAAAAGCTCGCGCTGTCGGCGGCACTGCTGCCCGCACCACGCCTTCTGTTCCTGGATGAGCCGTTCGAAGGTATTGATGCCGTCGCCTCGCGACAAATCAAGGAATTGCTCTCCCAGTTTGTGCGCGATGGCGGCACGGTCTTTTTGACTTCACACATCCTCGAGATCGTGGAGCGCCTGTGTGACCACATCGGCGTCATTCAGCGCGGCCGTCTGGTTGCGCAGGGGCCCATGACTGAATTGCGCTCAGGCGTGGGTGTCGGCAAGACGCTTGAGGAAATTTTCCTCGACCTCGTCGGCGCCGAACGGGCTTCCGCGCCGACGATGGACTGGCTCGCCGGATGATCCGGCAGCTGCGGGCATTTGCCTGGCTCCGCTGGCGCCTCCTGCTCAACGGCGTCCGCGGCGCGCGTCGTCGAGACACGCTCGAACAAATCTCTCGGGTGCTCGCTCTCGCCGCACCCATTGCCATCGTCGTGTTCTCGCTCGGATCGGTCATCGCGCTCAGCATCGGCGGGTTCATCGCTGGTCGCACACTGGCCGGCGGCAGCGACATCAGCGATATCGTGCTCCTGATTGTGCGCGCGGCTCTGGCGGGGCAACTGGTGGTCGTGGTGTTGATGCCGATGGGTATCGGCACTCAATCGCCCTCCAAGTTTGCGCGATTGTTGCTGCTGCCGATTCATCGTCGGGTCCTGCACTTTGTGGAGGTCCTGTCGGGGTTCGCCGACCCGTGGATTTTTGTCGTGGCCCCAGGGCTGTTCATGCTGGTGGCGGGACTCGCTGCCGGTGGCGCGTTGTCTGCAGTCCCGGTCATGTTGCTCGCGGGCGCAGGCCTGCTGGCTGTCCTCCTGTCCCTTGGCGCCCTGGTCAGCTTTCTGACGTCCTGGGTGATGCGCGACCGTCGCCGCGCGGAGTGGACAACACTGCTGTTTGTCGTCGGGATCTCCATCGCGGGTTTGTTACCCCACATCCTCGGCACGGACCTCGCGCGTCGGAGCCGTGAGGCGACCGCCAAGGGGCGCGACCGACCGGGTTTCAGCGTGGCGCGTATTGAGGAGGCGCTGCCGCCGTGGACGAAGGTTTTGCCGTCGGAGATGTACGGCAGTGCCTTGAGCGCACGGACTCACGCAGCGTCATATGCGTGGGTCGCCGGACTCTGGATTGAGGCGGCGCTTGTCTACCTCCTCTCAGGCCTCGTCCATCGTCGTCTTCTGTATTCAAGTGAGGGACAGTCGAGGCGCCGAGCGGATGCGAGGTTGGCGGCGTTGCCGCGATTGCCTCTGCTGAGCACTGCGGCCTCGGCGGTGGCCATCGTGCAGTTTCGTACGGGGATCAGGTCGGTGCGGGGGCGACTGGCGGTCCTGTTGCCAGGACCGATGATGGGGCTGCTCGCTCTGGTGCTGGCCCGGGCGCCAGAGGAAGCATCGTGGATCGCCGCGATTTCCGACAACGGACATCTCGTGTTTGGCGCGAGCCTGATTTTTGCGATCTATGCGTTACAGCCGTTCCTGATGAATCAGTTCGCGTCGGACCGCGCAGGATTCACACTCCAGATGTTGCTTCCGGTCAGCGTGCGAGAACTGGTCTGGGGAAAAACGGTGGGCATGTTCGGCATGTTCATGGCGGCGGCGGTGCTGTCACTGCTGGTGACGGGACTCGGAACCGGTGGTGGTTCTCCGCTGCTCTGGATGGCGGTGCTGGTCGCAGGCACGGCAACGTTTTTCACACTGACGCCTGTCGCCGCACTGATGTCGGCGATGTTTCCTGTCGCTTCTGACTTGAGCAAAACCGGATCGGGTGGCAACCCTCACGGTGCCGCGATGCTGGTCGGGACGTTTCTTGTGTTGATCGCCGCCGCGCCGCCTGGGTTGATCCTGCTGTTTGGCCCCCGCTTCAGCGGCATGGCCACACTGGGCGCATCTTTCGCCTGGGCGATGGCTGTGGCGGTGGTGGTGGTTCCACTGCTCGCGCTCGCGGCCAACGTGGTCACCGCGCGACGAGAGAACATGTACATAACGCGCTGAGTCACGCACAAGACCACGCCTGCGGTTTGGATTCTGAAGTGGTAATCTCGCCCGATGGCCGCCTTTGACGACTATCGCGCGAGAATCATTGACGCTGAAGAGACGGGAAATCCCGCCTTCTTCCAGGAGATGCTGGCAGACGATGCGGTGATTATGGCGCCGGGGATGCCCGTGCTTGAGGGGCGGGAGGCGTGTCTGGCGTTTGTGGGCGAGGTGATGTCCACCATGCATGCGATGTATGAACGCGAGGTGACCTGTGACAGTGCCGAAGTGGTGGTGTCGGGGAACCTCGCGTTTGATCGCGGCCGGTTTGCGCAGACGATCAAGCCCCGCGATGGTGGGCCGATCGAACGCGAAGAGGGACATTACCTCTGGATGTACCGCCGGGATATCAACGAACGCTGGTGGCTCGTGCGGATTATCGGCAGCGTCGCGCAGGAGACGACCTACACGCCGATCGGGGTTGTGTCGAGTCCCTTTGCGGAGGTCGATCAGATTCCCAAAGGCAAAGGCGCCCAGCACACTGCGGAAGGGGTGCTGGAGATTCGTACACCCTTTGAAGAGGGCCTCACGGATATCGAGGGCTTCTCCCATCTCTACGTGATCTGGGTGTTCCATCGGTCCGAAGGCTGCGAGCTGATGGGCATGTCGCCGCATGCCGATCGTCCGCACGGCGTGTTCGCCTCCCGGTCGCCCTACCGGCCGAATCCGATCGGTCTGACTGTCGTGCGGTTGCTGCGCCGCGAAGGCCGTCGGCTGATTGTGTCGGGCCTGGACATGCTCGACGGCACGCCGATCCTCGACATCAAGCCGTACCTGTCGAATGTGCCTGCCGAGGACCTCAAACGGGGCTGGCTCGAGCATGAAACTGGGCAGGTTCCCTTTGAGCCGATAAGCGGCTAGTCTCTCGTCATGAAAATCAGACTGCTGGCCGGCCTGGTGGCCGCGGCCATGACGGCGACTGTAGCGGCTGCGTCGGTTGATCAGGCACCGACGCAGATTCCGGACTTGCTGATTCTGAATGCGCGGGTCTTCGACGGCACCGGTAATCCCTGGTTCCCCGCAGACATTGCCGTGCGCGACGGTCGCATCGTGGCCATCGGCCGCCTGAGTGGCGAAGCCACTCGGGTGATTGATGCGACCGGCAAATACGTGTCGCCAGGATTTATCGACATCCACTCCCATGCCGATGATGGCGCGCGACCCACTGGCGGCTTCCGTGATCAAAACGCCCAGATTCGCGCGGCTCCAAATCTTGTGACCCAAGGCATCACCACCGTCGTCGTCAACCAGGACGGCCGATCGCCGTGGCCGATTGCGACGCAGCGCGCGCAGGTCGAACAAAATCAGATCGGCCCGAACACGATGTTGCTGGTCGGGCATGGCGCGGTGCGCACGCAGGTGATGGGGCGCGACTCGAGGCGCCCGGCAACGGCCGCAGAGATCGTCAAGATGCGCGCGTTGGTGAAGCAGGCGCTGCAGGAAGGCGCAGTCGGCATGTCTGCGGGACTCGAGTACGAGCCGGGCCGATGGAGCGTGACCACTGAGGTGGTGGAGCTGGCGAAGGAGCTCCCGGCGTTTGATGGCGTGTATATCTCGCACGAACGCAGTGAGGGCAGTGACCCGCTCTGGTACGTGCCCAGTCAGGACGGGCCCGGTCCGCCGACGTTGCTGGATGCCGTGCGCGAGACGATTGAGATCGGCGAAAAAAGTGGCGCCCGTGTCGTCGCATCCCACATCAAGGCAAAGGGCGCGAATTATTGGGGGTCGAGTGCGGCGGCAATCAGTTTGATCGAACGCGCGCGTCAGCGTGGTGTGGATGTGTGGGCGGACCAGTATCCCTACCCCACCAGCGGCACCGATGGCTCGACCGTGTTGATTCCCGACTGGGCGACGAGTGCGTCCGGGGCTGCGCAGGCGTCCGGTGGCCGAGCGGAAGCGCTGCGGAAGACGCTGATGGATCAGCCAAAGGCGGCGACCGTGCGATCGGATATTGCGCATGAAATTGCGCGCCGCGGTGGCGCCAACAACGTGGTCGTCTACGAGTACACGGACAAGTCGCTCTACGGCAAGACGCTGGCGGAGATTTCGAAAGTGTGGCGTGTGGATCCCGTCGAGGCCGCGATTCAGATCCAGCTCGAAGGGTTGCCCAACCGCGCCGGCGGCGCCCGGATGCGCGGGTTCTCGATGGACGAAGGCGACATGGAGGCGTTTGCCAAGCAGCCCTGGGTTGCGACATCAACCGATGCAGGCATCTCGCTGCTGGACGGCCCGCTGTCGACGCACGCGCGGTTTTACGGCAGCTTCCCTCGTAAGATTCGCCACTATGCCATGGAGCGCGGTGCGATCACCATCGAGTCGGCGATTCGTTCGTCAACGTCGTTGCCGGCGACGATCATGGGGCTCAAGGATCGCGGGATCCTGCGCGAAGGGATGGCAGCTGATCTGGTGATCTTCGACCTGGCGACCATCCGCGACAAAGCGACGTTCTTCGAGCCGCATCAGTATTCGGAGGGCGTCGAGTACGTGTTCGTGAATGGCGTTGCGGTGGTGGATCAATCGAAGCCCACCTGGGCCTTGCCCGGGCGCGTGATTACACGCGCTTTGAAATGAGCCAGCACGACGGTTATCGCCTGACGTGATGGAAGGAGCGCAGCGTCTTTTGCACGCCACACGCGAGTGAAGGCCCCCCGGCGCGCGGCTCATTTGACCGTTGGGCGGACCAAATACAATCCGAAAAAGATCGGTGTTAGAATCGCGACATGGTGATGACTTCCGACTTGGTCGTTGAAGGCACGATCGTGGTCGACGGGGATCGCCTGCCAGAAGGGACGCCGGTCACCGTGTTGACTCGTGACGCCGACGAGACGTTCATTCTCGACGCGGCGCCGCCCAACACGCGTTGACCAGACAGGATTCGAAGAAACTAAATTACTCTGCATTCAACAGGAGACGTTCACATGGCATCGATTACAAGTGTCGCCGAAGCGTTCTTCGCCGCCTGCGAAACGGGTAAGGGATGGAAGGAGTGCAGCGCCTTTTGCACGCCCAACGCGAGTTTCCGCGCCCAGGCCGAACCGCTACTCGAAGTGAAGACGCTCGAGCAGTACACGGACTGGATGAAGGGCTTGATGACGGTCCTGCCAGACGGGCACTACGAGGTAAAATCATTTGCCACCGACGCGGCCCGGAACAATGTTGCCGCCTACAGCGTGTTCCATGGAACGCATACCGGCGCGGGCGGCCCAGTTCCGCCGACGGGTCGTCGCACCAGCACCGACTACGTCTACGTCATGCAGTTCGAGGGTGACAAGATTGTCCACATGACCAAGATATGGCACGCCGGCCTAGCGATGAAGGACCTCGGCTGGTCCTAGCGTTGACTCCCGCAGGACTTCGACCGCATCAACCAATCGACTCGCTGCGACATCCGACTCCGACTGAACCAGCGCCCGATGAAGAGCCGCGCGGTCCGCGGCATCCAGCCAGTCGCCCGGGTCCAGTGGCAACAAGGTCACGATCGTGCCCTCGGGCAGATCTGTGGGGGTATCCACGACAATCCGGCCGTCTCGAACCAAGGCGGTAATCGTCATTCCTTGAGCGTAGCATTGTGAACAACCGCGGCCATGCGAAACGTCATGCCGACAAATCAGGACGACAACCCGATATAAGGCAGACTGAATCTTCCGGCTCGAGTCGCGCTATTCTGTAACGGACAAAGCCCGTAGAAATCAAGCGCCGGGCGCGGTGTCTTTTCGGTGTGGTCCGACCCGGCCCTGTTCGGCGCGGTCCAGCTGGGTCCGCACGGGGCCATCGCGTGGTCCCCAGAACTCGACCTATGTCCCGATGCCATGTACCTTCGGCTGACCGGGAAGGGAATTCGAGGCGCGCATCGCCAGCAAGACCTACAGACTCAGTGGGAGCGAGCGAGTGCGCTGCAGCCGCTCACCAAAATTGAACCGTTGCCCTGAGAACCAGGAGCGGCATAACATCGCGCTGCACCCGACGCCGCCGCGGCGCGGGTGAGCACGATCGTTAGCCCGACCGACGTACGGGGACGACTATCAGTGAATCGGATTGAAATGAGGGAGCCATGAAGGATGCGCGCCTGGGAGTTCTCGCGGTGCTCGTCGCATTCCCGCCGTCGTTCACGTCGAGGCCGGCCGACATCGCTGCGACCACCATTATCGCGACAACCTACTACGTCTCAGCCGCCGGCAACGACACAACGGGAACGCCCAACGATCCGGCCAGGCCGTATCGCAGTCCCCGGGGGGCCTACTCGGTCATCCCAGCGGACCTCACCCAAGGCACGGGTGACCACGTCATCCAGCTGATGGACAGCACGGTCTATGGTCAGCTCGCGATGACGCCGAAGGTCACGGACGAGGCACACCGGATCATTCTTCGCGCTGCGGATGGAATGACGCCGATCATGGACGCGTACTCGACCGCAGACGGCAGCACGGGAGCGGTCGACAACAACCCAGCGCTTCGGATTCAAGCGAGCCATGTCGTCGTGCAAGGATTGCGCTTCAACAACACCAGCCCCGATACCTCGATTGGTCGCAGTGAAGTGATGGTTCGCCTCGACGGATCGAACGTCGTCGTCGATGGCAACTACTTCGACGGAAATGGCCGCAGTCCGACAATGACTGACATGTTCCTCCTCGTCTGCAATGCTGCCTCCGGCAACGTGATCTCCGGAAACCGCTTCGATTTCTCCGGCGGCAAATCGCTCATCCACGTCACCGCATCGTGCGGAGGCGGATCGCCAAGCAGGCAGATCATCCGGAACAACACTTTCTCGCGCTTCGGAAACAACCCGCAACTGGTCTGCGCGGCAATCAACTTCGGCGGCAGCCGCGGCACCCTCGCCGGGAACAATTCGGTCGTCGAGAACAACACGATCTACGACAACGGCGGCGGATGCTACGGCCTCCTCAATACGAACACGTCGGCCCTGACGGTCCGCAACAACATTTTCAGCAAGATCACGGGACATCGTTACGCGATCGGCTGCAGCGGCGTGGATGGCTCGTCGTCGGGAGTCGCATACAACTCGGTGATGTTTGGAAACACGAACGACGTCGAGCCAACCTGGGGATCGGGCGGCTGGAAGCTGAGCACCTACTACGCGGAAAACCCCTACTTCGTGTCCCCCGACGCGACGCCGCCGGACCTCCACGTCGAGTCGACGACCGGCTCACGAAGGAACGGCACATCGATGTGGACCATCGATACCCGCTGCAG
>JBKJTD010000411.1:0-10382 GCA_046590915.1 Vicinamibacterales bacterium | reverse complement strand
CCGCTAAGTTTTGCGCTGAGTTGTTCGACACCCTTCAGAGTGGCCGACTCTACACGCCGGTCGGGGTCGAGCCAGCGCTGACGTTCCCCGGATCGCTTGGCGGCGCCAACTGGTCGGGCGCGTCATTTGACCCGACCACGGCGTACCTCTATGTGAATACGAACGAGTTGGGCACGTACGGAAAGATGAAGCCGCAGCCGCCGGGGTCACCCGTCGCGTATCGTCGTTCGAGCTCGCACGGGGAATACGCGAGGTTTTGGGACCTGCAGCACCGCCCTTGCCAGCGCCCGCCGTGGGGGACGCTGAACGCCGTGGACCTGAGAACGGGAGAGATTGCGTGGACTGTCCCGCTCGGCGTCGTCGAAGAACTGGGCGACAAGAGCAATACCGGCGCGTTGAACCTTGGCGGCTCAATCGTGACCGCCGGGGGGCTGGTCTTTATCGCCGCAACCAACGACGCCCGCTTCCGGGCCTTCGATGCTCGGACAGGAACGGTGCTTTGGGAAACCCGGCTCGAAGCATCGGGCCATGCCACCCCAATAACCTACCAAGGAAAGAAGAGCGGCAAGCAATTCGTCGTGATCGCCGTCGGCGGCGGAGGGTTCGTCAGCAAGGTCAACGAGCCGCTTGCAGACATCCTCGTGGCCTACGCATTGGGCGAAAGGCGCTGATCCTTGCAGCCTAGCCAAGTCGCATGAGCGGGCGCGCTGATGGATACAGTGATGCCTAGCACCGAATGGAGCCGACGCGCCTCGGGTTGTGAAGGCGCGTGGCTTATTCGTGACCTCAGGCTACGAGATTCAGATTCGGGAGAACCAGTAACCAGGTTTGCGCCGATCATGCGCGACCGCCAGAACTCGGATTGCACCCTGCCAATCCAAGGAGGCAACGTGGTACGGAAATCGCGCGACCGGACGTCTCAGGGCCCGCCGCCGTCAAAAAAAGCCCCAACGTTGGGCGGTCTCAACGGTCATGATGTTTAACGACTTCACGACAATACTCACAATCATCGTGACTGCATGTTCAGTCTTATGCATCGCCCCTGGGAGCTGGATCCTCGTGCTGAATCGACAGCGATGACGCATACCAGGCATGGTTCGGGGAAGACAACTTCGTGAGGCACCAGGAGAACGGATGGAGAGATCGGTTGAAGTGGACGGGCTTCTGAATGAGCCTGTCGGCACATGAAGATCTACAAGTACCGAGAGGTTGACTCCAGTGACGACGCGGGCCTGTCGCGACTCAGTCGGATTGTGCGTGACGGTCTCATTTGGTGTGCCCGGCCTGACGCGCTCAACGACCCAAAAGAATTCGCGTGGTCGTGCGACTTCACGCCGTCACCCCACACCCTCGATGTCCTGGGCGGCCTCCTGCAGAAGACGAACCATCACCCCGCGCCGGACGCGCGGCGAAAGGCCCAGGCTGTACTTGATCGAGGCGTTCTGGAATCACTGGGTCGACCAGTGATTGCCAGCATCACGGCGCAGATATGGGACGAGATTGGGGTTGCCTGTTTCGGGTCCACGTCCGATAGCCAGGTCCTGTGGTCACGATATGCCGGCGACGGTCGCGGCGTCGCCATTGAGATCGAAGTTCCCGACTCGCTGATGGGGGTCGACCTCCACCGTGTCGTCTATGACGATGACCGACGAATTCACATCGATGAGTTCATACGGTCAAGGGACGAATCCAACACAGCGACTGGCGTGTATGCGACGTTGTTGACGAAGACGACATCGTGGGAGCCAGAGCAGGAAATTCGATTTCTATCCAGAAAACACCAGGGCGACGTGAGGATCGACGGTTCAAGTGTCACCAGGGTTGTGCTTGGTCCTGAGATGTCCGCGGACGACATTGCGGCGGTGAAAAAAATTGGCGGCCAATTGACCGTGGCCTGACCGTTATGATGGCGTGATGCCCGGCTGGAGTCTCGAACACACCTACACGGAGTTGCCGTCACTCTTCTGGGCTGACGCGAAACCCACACCGGTGGGCGAACCGAAGCTTGTGGTGTTCAACGCACCTCTCGCGGCAGCTCTTGGTCTCGATCCCGATGCGTTGAACGTTCCTCACGGGGCGCGGATCTTTGCAGGCAACGTGCTGCCAGAAGGCGCGCGGCCGATTGCGCAGGCGTACGCGGGGCATCAGTTCGGCCACTTTACGGCCCTCGGGGATGGCCGGGCGATTCTCCTCGGAGAACAGCGGACATCGTCGGGAACCCTCATGGACGTCCAGCTGAAAGGCGGAGGACCGACGCGCTTCTCTCGACGAGGCGACGGACGTGCGGCACTGGGACCAATGCTGAGGGAATACATCATCAGCGAAGCGATGCACGCGCTTGATGTTCCCACGACGCGAAGTCTGGCGGTGGTGACCACCGGGGAGCCAGTGTATCGAGAATCGGTCCTGCAGGGCGCTGTTCTTACCCGCGTTGCGGCCAGTCACATCAGGGTGGGCACGATGGAGTGGGCTGCAGCGCAGAAAGACACTGCGGCGCTCGAGGCGCTCTCGCACTACACGCGCGCGCGCCACTATCCTGAACTCGCCGACATGGCTGACCCACATCTGATTTTGCTCGATGCCATTGTCGACCGTCAGGCACGACTCATCGCGAAATGGCAGCTGGTCGGCTTCATCCATGGCGTGATGAACACCGACAATATGGCGCTCTCCGGTGAGACGATCGACTACGGACCCTGCGCATTCATGGACGCCTACGATCCCGCCACGGTGTTCAGCTCGATCGATCACGGCGGGCGCTACGCCTTTGGCAACCAGCCGGGGATCGCCCTGTGGAACCTGGCCCGTTTGGCGGAAGGAATGTTGCCGCTCTTTGATTCGAATGAAGACAAGGCAATCGCGCGTGCGACCGAATCGCTGGAGCGCTTCGACGTCCTCTTCGCGCGGCACTGGCTGAACGGCATGCGATCCAAGCTCGGCCTGTTCACCGAGGAAGCCGAAGACCTCTCACTCGCGCAAGACATGTTCGCGTGGATGCACCGCCATTCCGCCGACTTTACCAATACCTTCCGCGCATTGACGACGGCGAGCCCGCTGCCTTCAACGGAACCAGATCCAGACATGGCTGCGTGGACACAACGGCTGGACCATCGCCGATCACGCCAGCCCCAGTCGAGGATGGAGGTGGTCGAGCTCATGCGAAGGCATAACCCGGCCGTGATCCCGCGCAATCATCTGGTGGAGGAGGCACTCGCAGCCGTGACAACGGTCGGAGACGTCTCGGTGCTGGATTCGTTGCTTGACGTGCTCAGGTCGCCGTTCGATGTCATGGACCGGCCCGCGAAGTTCATCGAGCCAGGCGAGGCTGGTCGACCATACCGCACGTTCTGCGGAACCTAGGCGTATAATCTGGTTCCCCCAGCTTGGAGGTTCAGATGCGCGTCACTGGTCATCTCGGCGCTATTTTGGGTTTGGCGATGGTCGCCTCGCCCCTCGCACAACAGCACCAGCACCCCGCGGGCGAACGGCTGGGAACTGTGGCATTTGACACGTCCTGCGCGCCGGCGGCCCAGGCTCCGTTCAATCATGCGATGGCGCTCCTGCACTCGTTTGAGTTCGGTCCGGCGATGGAAGGATTCAACGCCACGCTCAAAGCGGACCCAGGGTGCGCGATGGCGCATTGGGCGATTGCCGTTGCCCGATGGACCAATCCGTTTTCTCTGAACATCCGTCCGGCGGCCCAGTTGCAGTCGGGCATGGAGTCCATCACGCGCGCGCGTCAGGCGAACGCCAAAACTGAACGTGAACGCGCATACATCGAGGCCGCGTCCAAGCTGTATGCCGACACCGCCTCGATGGATCAGCGGGCGCGCGTGCTGGCCTACGAAAAAGCGATGGCGGCACTTGCCGCGGCCTATCCCGACGATCGAGAGGCGTCGATTTTCTGGGCGTTGTCCCTTACTGCGGCTGCATTGCCGACCGACAAGACGTATGCAAACCAGTTAAAGGCTGGTGCCGTCCTTGAGAAGTTGTATCCCGCGCAGACCGATCATCCGGGGATTACGCACTACATCATCCACAGCTACGATGTGCCGGCGCTGGCAGACAAGGCCATCGCCGCCGCGAAGCGGTACGCGACCATCGCGCCGGCGGCGCCACATGCACTGCATATGCCCTCGCACACCTTCACCCGCGTAGGTGCATGGCAGGAATCGATCGACACCAACATCGCGTCTGCCGGAGCTGCGGCCAAGGCAAACGCCAAAGCCGAAGAACTCCATGCGCTGGACTACATGGCGTACGCCTATCTTCAGACCGGCCAGGACAAGGCCGCCCAAGCCGTGGTCGCGCGCATTCCAGGGATTGCCAAAACCTTCGACCCCACCGTCGTCGTCGGTGCCGCGCCAGGCTCGGCTGGAGTGTTTGCGATTGCGGCGATCCCCGCACGATGGGTACTCGAACGACGTGACTGGAATGCAGCCGCACGGCTGGAACCGGCGACCTCGACTTTCCCCTACACCGAAGCGATGACGCACTTTGCGCGCGCACTCGGGGCTGCACACACCGGTGCGCTTGGCGACGCCAGAACCTCGGTGGCGGCATTGCAGGACATTCACGAGCGTCTCGCCAAAGCGAACGAAGGCTACTGGGCCGAGCAGGTCGCGATTCAGCATCAAGGTGCGTCTGCGTTTCTGTTGCTGGCTGAAGGCAAGACCGCCGAGGCGCTTGCGGCGATGCATAAGGCTGCGGAGCGTGAAGACGCTACGGAGAAGAGTGCGGTGACGCCAGGTCCCATCGCGCCCGCGAGGGAACTGCTTGGAGAGATGCTGCTCGAGACGAAGGACTACAGTGGCGCCCTGAAGGCGTTTCAGGCCACGTTGAAGAAAGAGCCCAACCGGTTTCGGTCGGTGTACGGCGCCGCCAGAGCGGCAACACTCGCCGGTGACCAGGCCACAGCGCGCAAGTATTACAGTGAACTCCTGACCATCGCGTCCCGCGCGGATGCTCCGGGTCGGGCGGAATTGGTCGAGGCCCGCAAGGTTGGTCGCTGAACCGGGGTGCGAATTCCAGCTGAGTGACAAAAGTGCATGGCCATTGAACTGCCTCCACCGGTTGCGGCGCAGCTGCGCGAATCGATCCAGCGCTACGTCGCAGAACATCTCGACCAGGACATCGGCGACCTCAAGGCGACGATGCTGCTCGACTTCTGTCTGAAGGAGATCGCTCCGACGGTCTATAACAAAGCCATCGTGGACGCGCAGCGGTACTTCGAAAGCAAAGTTGTGGACCTGGAAGGGGCCTGTTACGAACCCGAGTTTCAGTACTGGCGCCCGCAACGCTGAAGGCTGTGGACCGGACCGTAACCAACAGCTCCGGCCGTCCACGCTCCGCGTATGTGGCGATGGGATCGCCAGTCGCCGTGCATCACGGCCGTCGTCTACGGTAGGATTTCGGTCGAGGGATTGTCATGGCCAACGAACGGATTGATCGGCGCACATGGATGGGACGGGCAGTCACGGGCGTGGGCGCCGGACTTGTGATTGGGTCAGTCGATCTTGGCGCGCAGAGCGCCGCGCCAGCCGCGCCAGCCGCGCCGGCGGTGGCCGCGACACCCGCCACACCGGCGACAGCGTTTCAGCCGGCGCGTCATCCGCAGGATGCGTGGCTCGACGCCGTGCCGGGCAAACACCGCATTGTGCTTGATGCGACCTCCGCCGCAGGCGCGGGGCAGGGCATCGGGTATTCGAACAACGTCTACAACGGCAATCGCACAGGTTATCAACTCGAGAACGCGGACATCGCGCTCGTGCTGGTCCTGCGCCATGACGCCACGGCCTTCGCGTTCAACAACGCGATGTGGAAAAAACACGGCAACGTCTTTGCCGAACTGACCAGCTACAAACACGAGACCGATCCCGGCCCTCCAACGGCGAATCCGATCAACTCGGGAGAACGTCCGCCGCTCGACCGGCTGGCTGCTCGCGGCGCCCACTTCATCGTGTGCGGACTTGCGACGGGACTGTACGCCGGTCGCATTGCCGGCGAGTCCGGTGACCGCGCGGCAGTCTACAAGGAGCTGGAATCGAACATGGTGGCCAATGCGCACATCATGTCTGCGGGGGTCGTCGGCATCACCCGCGCGCAGGAATACGGCTACAGCATGATCTACGTTGGCTAGCGTTGCGCCATGCGTGTAGAGACGAGCCTCGTCCGCGCGCATGGTCTTGCCGCGCTCGTCACGTTGCTGCTGTCAGTCCTCTTCGGCCTTGTCGCGTCGATTCAGTTGTGGTGGCCCGACTTCGGCGGCGGGGTCCCCGCGCTCAGCTGGGGACGCCTGCGGTACGCCCACACGCAGGGCATCATGTTCGGCTGGCTCGCCAATGCCTTCTTCGCGTTTCTGTACCACGCCGTTCCCCGATTGACAGGCCGGTCAGTCACCAGCCCGCGGCTTGGCTACTGGCTCTTTGGTCTCTGGAATCTGGTCGTCATGATTCCCGGGTGGGTGCTTGTGCTTGCCGGTGTCAGTCAGCCGCTGGAATGGGCCGAATTTCCACTGGTGGTTGATGCTTTTGTCGCCGTCGGCATTCTGATGGCCGTGGTGCAGTTTGTCCCGCCGTTTTTTGCGCGTGGTCTTGAGTCGCTGTACGTTTCGAGCTGGTACGTGATCGGCGCACTGATCTTCACCACACTCGCGTACCCGATGGGGAACATCGTCCCCGAGTTTGTCCCTGGCGCAGCCGGTGCTGCGTTCAGCGGTTTGTGGATTCATGACGCGGTCGGATTGTTCGTCACCCCGCTCGCACTCGCGATTCTCTATTTCGTCATTCCGGCCGTCACGGGCAAACCGATCTACAGCCACTTCCTGTCGATGCTGGGTTTCTGGCTGCTGTTCTTTTTGTACCCGCTCAACGGCACACATCACTACATCTATTCGATCATTCCGATGTCCGCGCAGTTCACGGCGATCACGGCGTCGACGCTCCTTGGGATCACGGTGATCCTGGTTGTGGGTAATCTGCTGCTCTCACTTCATGGCGCCGGCGCATTCCCGAAAGACATCGGCCTGCGGTTTGTCGTGATGTCGACGATCTTCTACTTGATCGTCAGTGTGCAGGGTTCATTGCAGGCGTTCATGTCGGTGAATCAGGTGGTGCACTTCACGGACTGGGTGATCGGACATTCCCACCTTGCGATGCTGGGCTTTGCGACCTTCGCGGCCGCCGGTGGACTGGTGCACGCGTGGCAACGGACTCCCGGTGTGCGCTTCAACGAACGAGCCGCGCGGCGCGCCTACTGGTGGCTCTTTGCCGGTGTGGTGCTGATGGTGATCGACCTGACGATCGTCGGACTTGTGCAGGCGCAGTCCTGGCAGTCTGGTGCGCCGTGGATGGAATCGGTGGTCGCCTCACGCCACGCGTGGATTGTCCGATCGGCGACCGGTCTCCTGGTGCTCGGCGGGTTTATCGATCTGCTGCAGGGTCTCTTGACCGGACCGCGCAATCGGGAGGCGAGCGCATGAAGCCCCTGCGCATGGCCTACCTCGCGGCCTTTGTGGCCGGTGTTGGCTTCTTCGTGATGTCTGTCGCGTGGCTCGGCGTGTGGCCCGCTCGGGTGTTGGAGGAACAGGCGCGTGCATTCGGGCCGTCGGCGCTGATGTCGCTCAGCGCGAGTGAGCTGCGCGGCCGGGAAATCTACGCGCGTGAGGGCTGTGGCTACTGCCATACGCAACAGATCCGATTCACCGCCGCAGACGAGGCCCGGTTCGGCGCGCCAACCCTGGCCTGGGAGAGCCGCCGCGACGTGCCTCACATGCTGGGCACGCGACGTATTGGTCCCGACCTCTCGCGAGCTTCAGGGACCCGCTCGGAAGACTGGCACCTCGTGCATCTCTACAACCCGCGCCTGGTCGTCTCGCAGTCGGTGATGCCGGGGTATCCGTGGCTGTTTGATGGCTCGGCGGACGAACCTCAGCAGTCCGCCCGCGATGTGGTCGCCTACTTGGAGACGCTCGGCCGGGCGAGACTTCTCGGCTCTGAAGGAACGACCTCTGAGGTCGTGGTGAATCCTGCGTCGAGACGACGGTCGGGAGCGTTGCCGGAACTGCCGAATCCACTGGACCCGTTCTTTCTTGACGCAGCCAGCGCGTCGAAAGGGGCGGAGCTGTTCGGCCGGCACTGTGCTTCATGCCACGGGACAACAATGCGCGGTGACGGGCCCGGCGCGAAAGGCCTCATGCCCGCCCCGACGTCACTGGCAGATCGGTGGTACAGACAAGAACGTCTACTTGAGGCGTTGTGGCATGGCGTCCCCGGCACGGCCATGCCCGCCTGGCGCGATCTCGCGCTTGAGGACCTGAGCCTACTGATCTCGCACGTCCAGGCGCCAACAGGCAGGCCTCGTCACGACGATGTCAGCGGTGTGTTGCCGCACGATGCCGCCGAGCGCGGCCCCCGCGTGTATGCCGCCAACTGCGCGCAGTGTCATGGCCCGGAGGGGTACGGCGACGGATCGGCCGCGAGTTCCTTGCCGAGGCCTCCAACCAACTTCCGCCACCAGAAGATGACGTCCTTCGGCGTCGTCGCTGTGCTCGAAGAGGGGATCCCAGGCACGATGATGGCGGCGTGGGGCGGGCGTTTGAGCCGCGAGGACATGGAGGCCGTCGCCAACCACGTCCGTGAATTTTTCAACGCAGGCGATCAGAGGGGGCGCAAATGATTCCGGACCTGCTCGTGTACCTCGTGCTGGCCTTGACCGGCGCCTTTGTCACGGCCTGGGCCCTGAGTCCGTCACTACGAGCGCGGATAGAAGCGCCGAAGTTTTTGTTCGTCGAACAGATTCGACGCTACGATCGGAAAGAGCCATGAACGACCCCGACCCCACCCCTCCATCGTCGGCCTGGACCATCGCGCTGACGGTGACCGCAGTGATTGGGGCGGCCGCGCTTGCGGTCACGCTGTTCCTGATGAATGAGCGAGGAAAGCGTGACGGTGACGTGCAGGCGGAAGCGACGGCCGAATACGGTCGCCGACTGATCGCGCAGACCTCGGTGTTGATAGGCCCCGACCATCCCGATCCGGAAATGCGATACGCGGGCAGCCGCCTGAATTGCGGGTCCTGTCACCTCCAGGCGGGCGAACTGCCGGGCCAGTTGTCGTTGACGGAGACCTATCAGAAATACCCACGGTTCTCCGGCCGCGACGGCCGCGAAGCCGACCTGAAGGATCGCATCGACGGGTGCATGGAACGCAGCATGAATGGCCGCGTGCTGCCGCGCGACAGCGTCGAGATGAACGCGATGGTGGCCTATATCAAGGCGCTCAGCGAGGAATATGTCGCGATGAATCCGCGCGCGAAGATGAGCAACGAGCCCACCCCATTTCGCACGCCCAATCGCGCCGCATCACCCGAGGCGGGCAAACTCGTCTACGACGAAATGTGCCTGGTGTGCCACGGGAAAGACGGCTTGGGCCTGCGTGCCTCGACCGATCCACGGCGTGGGTATGTGTTTCCTCCACTATGGGGTGACGATTCGTTCAACAACGGCGCCGGGATGGGCCGTGTGATCACGGCCGCGCGGTTCATCAAGGCAAAGATGCCCTTCGGCAAACCCGACCTGACCGACGATCAGGCGTTTGATGTGGCGGCATATATCAACTCGCAGCCACGGCCGATGTTGAGTCACGAAAAACTCGCGCGTGACTATCCCGACCGATCGACCAAGCCTGTCGATTCACCGTATCCCCCGTTTGGCGATCCGTTCCCCGTCGATCAGCACCGCTTCGGTCCCTTTGCGCCAATCGAGGCGTTCTACAAGAAGAAATAATTTCACAACGAGACATGGAGTGTTGATCACCATGATGGTCATGATGACCATGATGGGTGAGGGGTTGGCCAGCCGCCTCCGGCGGCTGTCGCGATCGGAGAGAAGAAGCAAACGAATGCTCCTCTCCTTTCACTGCGGAGTATTCGTTTGCGTCTTCTCTCCGACCGCGATGCCCGGCAAAGCCGGGCAGACCAACCCCGCTCGTCTTACAGTGACGCCAGTCTTTCTTATGGCCCCTCATGGATCCTCATGGTGATCAAAAAACTCCACGTCTCGTTGTGAATAAGATCGACGACAATGCGGCCACGCGCATGCGAATGCTCCTTGGGCTGACGATGCTGGCGGGTGTCGTCACGGTCTCCGCACAACAGCAGACGCCGCCGCAGTTCAGAGCCGGCGTGGCGGTGACGCGGCTTGAGGTTACCGTCCTCGACAAGCGCACGCGCGTGCCCATCAGCGGCCTGACCGCGGAGGACTTCGTCGTCAAGGTCAATGGCCGGGTGCAGCCGATCGTGTCCCTGGCCGAAGTCGCGGTGCCAGGCGTGGCGGGCGAGGCGGCACCGGGCATGGTCGAGGCCGCGCGAGACGTGGCCAGCAA
>JBKJTD010000404.1:0-3439 GCA_046590915.1 Vicinamibacterales bacterium | reverse complement strand
CCAAGGAGGTGGCCACGGCCGCGCTTGCCGCAAATCCAGCGACCATCACACCAATGCCGATAATTCTGTTGGACACCGTGCGAAACCTCTGCACGCCTCTACAGCAAGGCTCGTGCCGCCGGGCGGATGTCTCACAGTGTGCGGATCCCACCCGATACCGCGACCTCGTATGGGGTCGCTGACCTTTTCACAGGGCACTGATTCACAGCGGCACATCGAAACCCCTCAGCAATCTTCGTGGGTGCACTCAAGGCACGGTGGTTGCAGTAGCCGAGGGCATGCGTCCACTCTCCCGTGCGTTCGTTGTTGCAACCCTCCTGCTCATGCCGATTACTGCGGCTGCGCAGACCCTGACGATCCGGGACCTCGTGGCACTCACTCAGGCCGGCCTCGGCGACGAGGTGCTGGTCGCGCTCATCGAGGCGGACGGTGCGGTTTTCCGGCTTGGCCCGCTCGACGTGATTGAGCTCAAGAAACAGGGGTTGAGCGATCCGCTGCTGATCAAGATGATCCAGACGGCTCGGCCGGCGCCGCCGCCGCTGGCCACCCCCACGCCGCCCGTCGTCGTCCAGCAGACTGTGGTGCAGGAAGTGCACGTCGAGGCGCCACGAACACAGTGGGAACGTGAATATGTGCAGGTCCCTGTGTACGTGCCTGTGGTGGTCCAGCCGCGCAGGCCCGTGAGGGAACCAGAGCCCGTCTATTGGGGCTTTGGCGGAAAGCGCCGGCCCGACTCGTGGGAACCCTCAACGACGACGCCGGAAAAACCTAAACCGACCGGCGTCGGCGGGGGCGGGGGGCCCGTGGTCTAGACTGGGGGCATGCCGAAACTTTCTGCCAAAGCGTTCAGAACCGCGTTGTCGAGTCTGCCGGGCTGGAAGGGGACCAGCAAGGCGATCAAGCGGCAGTACACGTTTCCCACGTTCCCTGATGCCATCAGTTTTGTGACGCGCATCGCATTTGATGCCGAGGCGGCCGACCACCATCCGGACCTGCTCATCAGCCACCGGAAGGTGACTGTGACGTGGTCCACCCACAGCGAGGGCGGCGTGACGAAGAAGGACATTGCCGGGGCGAAGGCCGCCGACCGCTGCAGTCGCGCACCCTTCTGAGCACCCAGTAGATCATCCACGCGAGCACCCTCGTGCCTTAGACTTACCTCTGCGAATGTTGCTCAAGACCTCCTACAGCGCCCGAGAGGTCGCGGCGCTCACCGGCCTGACCGGCCGGCAGCTCCAGTGGTGGGACGAGGCGCGGGTCTTTCAGCCGTCCATCGCTCCGCGGAAAACGAGCCAGGGGGGATTTACCGAACGCCGATATTCGCCCGTGGACCTGCTGGAACTGCTGGCACTGGCCGACCTGCGACGCCGGGGCTTCGACAACCCACAGTTGAAGCTCATGATGGACTCCCTCCGCGAATATTTTCGACGTCGTCTGTCCGAAACCCTGGATGACGCGGGCGAGCTGCGTTTGCTGACCGACGGCAAAGGCCTGTTTCTTCGAACGCGACAGGGCCATGTCTTTGATCTGCTCGTGGATCCGATGCAGGCGCTGCTTGGCAGCGACGCCCTCAAACTCAAGCCGGTGAACGGCAAGGCCAGACGCAAGACGACGACGAAGAAACCATGACGAGAAAAGTGATGACGCTCGCGTTCGCCCTCCAGGTCGCGGTGTCCGCGCAGAGTCCGGTGCCCACGCCCGAGTCGGTCATCGGTTTTGTGCCTGGCGCCGAGTTCAAACTGGCGAACTACGATCAGACCATCCAGTATTTTCAGCGGCTCGACGCGGCGAGCGACAAATTGACGTTGCTGCCGATGGGCACGTCCACGCAGGGACGCACATTCCACGTCGCGCTGATTTCCAGTCCCGCCAATCTCGCAAAGCTGGAGCGCCACCGCGCGATCGCCAGGCGACTCGCGTCACCGGACGGTCTCAGCGAAGCCGATGCGCGCGCGATGGCGATCGAAGGCAAAGCTATCGTGCACATCGATGGTGGCCTGCATTCCACCGAGGTTGCCGGCCCTCAGCACACCCTGCAGCTCGGCTATGACCTGGTCACGCGCACCGATGCCGAGACCACACGCATCCTCGACAACGTCATCGTCATGTTGTGGCCCACGATCAATCCCGATGGTCATCAGATGGTCGCCGACCATTACATGAAAAACATCGGCACACCGACGGCCACCGCGCCGCTGCCTGGTCTCTACCAGGAGTACGTCGGCCACGACAACAATCGCGACGCGTACATGCTGAACATGGTGGAGTCACGCGTCATGGAACAGGCGTGGCGCCAGTGGGAACCACAAATCGTCTACGTGCATCACCAGACGGCGCCATTCCCGACGCGCATCTGGCTGCCGCCGTTTGCCGATCCCATCGCGACGCATGCACCGTATCTGATGTCGCGCACGGTCAACACCATCGGCATGTCGATCGCCCAGTATCTCGAAGAGCGGGGCATGGTGGGCGCCGTGCACGGCGGCCACAACTACGACGCATGGTATGCCGGGTATATCGACTACGCGCCGATGTTCAAGAACGTCGCGGCGTTCTGGACGGAAACCGCGCTGGCCGGCATGGCGACGACTCGCGAGTACGCGACCAAGGACTTCCCGCCGGCGTATGCCGACCTGCGTCCACAGAGCCTCTATCCGAGTCCGTGGCTCGGCGGCCGGTTTGGTCTGCGCGACTCGGTCGCGTATATGCACGGCGCGTCCATGGCGGTGCTCGACTACGCCGCGCGATTCAAGGACAACCTGCTCCTGAACCGGTGGCGCGCCGGGATGGGACAGATCGAACAGCACCGCAAGGCCGGGCCCTACGCGTACGTCATCTCCGCGTATCAGCGCGATCCGGTGGCCGCCGTCGAAATGCTCCGCCGCCTCGCCTTTGCCGGCATCCGCGTGTCGCAGCTGACGACGACCATGAGGATTGGGGACAGGGAGTACCCGGAAGGATCGTGGGTGATCCCGACCGACCAGGAATTTATCGCACTCGCGCGGCAGGTGCTCGACGTGCAGACGTATCCGGACATTCGCGAGACTCCGGGTGGCACTCCTGAGCAGCCGTACGATGCGGCCGGTTGGACGCTGCCGCTCGCGATGGGCGTGGACACGGTCACGCTCACGACGCCGATGAGTGACGAACTCAGGAAGGCCCTCAAGCCGCTTGGCGCGCCGGCATCGGCCAGCGCAGCACCGAGCGCATATGACTCCCTCAAGGGCAGTGATGCCGCGCCGTTCGACAGCGCGCCTGGCCTTGGATTCGACTCACATCCAGTCGCCGCGGCCATTGTGCCTCCGGCGGCGAGCGTCGGGCTTGCGCCGGCCGTGCGCGAGAACGATCCGCCCAGTCCGTTTGTGATGATCAACCCGGTTGAAGTGAACGCCTTCCGCGTGATCAACCAGGTCTGGAAACTCGGCGGCACCGTGTCGTA
>JBKJTD010000337.1:0-4183 GCA_046590915.1 Vicinamibacterales bacterium | reverse complement strand
CGGCGGCAAACGTGCGGGTCCGGAAGGTCACGGCAACGGCGCGGGGTCTTCGAGCTTGTACCCGAACTGTTTGATGGTGGCGATGGCGCGCCCGAGGTAGGGGAGCTTCTCACGCAGACGACGGATGTGAACGTCCACCGTGCGCGTACCGCCGGTGTACTGATAACTCCACACGTCGGTGAGCAGCAGGTCACGCGACAACACCCGCCCGCGGTGTTCGATGAGGTACTGCAGCAGCAGAAACTCCTTCGCCGTCAGTTTGATCTCGTCGAGCACAAACGTCACCAGATGTTTACCGAGATCAATTGTCAGCGGGCCGTAGGTCAGCACGGTGACGACGGCGGCAGGCCGCTGGACCCTGCGCAGGAGTGCCGCCACCCGGGCGACCAGTTCCTTGGGGCTGAACGGTTTGGTCAGGTAATCGTCAGCTCCCAGTTCCAGCCCCCGGATACGGTCGGCTTCCTCTCCACGAGCGGTCAGCATGATGATGGGAATAGCCGAGGTGGCCGCTTCACCACGCAAGGCCTGGCAGACGTGCAACCCGTCCATGCCGGGCAACATCAAGTCGAGGAGCACGGCATCGGGCGGGGACATCTTCGCGTGTCGAAGGCCCTCGCTCCCGTTGGCAATCAGCGTGGTCGTGTACCCCGCACCCTTGAGGTACAGGTCGATCAGTTCGGCGATGTCGGGGCTGTCTTCAATGACGAGGATCCGGGCCACAGACGCATTCTATAAGGTCCACGGTTCAGATGGGCTTGATCACGCCGTGGCGCTCTTTGCTTGGTTTGCCGGACAGACGCGCGAGTTTCACTGGGACTGGGCGCACGTGGGTGTCGGGCACGCGATCGAGCAGATGCCGGATGAGGCGCAGGCGGCCGGCCTTCTGATCGTTGAAGTCCACCACCGCCCACGGAGCCTGGCGTTTGTGGGTGGCTTTGAACATGCGATCACGCGCGCGACCGTAGGCCTGGTAGTGCTTGCGCGCCTCGAGATCGATGGGCGACAGTTTCCATCGCTTCAACGGGTCCTTCGCGCGCTCGGCAAATCGTGCCTCCTGCTCGGCCTGATCCACCGACAGCCAGTACTTCACCAACGTGATGCCCTGATTGACCAGTAGCTGCTCGAAGACAGGGGCGTCCTTGAGAAACTGCGCGTACTCGGCGTCGGTGCAGAATCCCATCACGCGCTCGACGCCCGCACGGTTGTACCAGCTGCGATCAAAGAGCACCAGCTCTCCGGCCGCCGGCAGGTGGGCGACATACCGCTGAAAATACCACTGCGTGCGCTCACGTTCCGTCGGTTTGGGCAGCGCGACCACACGCACCTGACGCGGATTGAGTCGTTCGGTGATGGCCGCAATCGCGCCGCCCTTGCCGGCGGTATCGCGCCCTTCAACAATCACCATCATGCGCCGACCGGTGTGCGCCAGCCACCGCATGAGATTGTTGAGCTCTTCCTGGAGGGGTTCCAGGGCTTCGGCATATTCCTTTTTTTTCATGGCCGTCGTTTCATGACTTTCCGTGAACCCTGGTCGGTGGACCCCGTCGGACCGTGGACCACTAGGGCACCACCGAGAGACTCTTCGTTGTTCTCCAGTCCCCGCGCGTGAAATCAGGAAAGTCCTGCGCGTCCCCATTTTCGCGCACGGACTTCTCCGACAGCGGGGCGACGGCTGACCACGCGCAGCCCTCGTAGACGTTTTGATCGAGCGGCTGCCCGGTGCGCAGGCATTCGATGATGCGGAACAACATCAAAAAGTCCATGCCGCCATGCCCGCCCATCTTGGCCGCCATGTCACCCGCGCGTTTCCACAACGGATGTTCGTATTGTGCCGTGAGTTTGGTGAACTCGTCACCCTGCGCCCACTGGTGCGCGCGATTGACGCCTTCGATCGACAGCCGATTGGGAAAACCCGTAAGCGTGCCCTTGGTGCCTTGAATCAGATTGTGGCGCGTGTAGGGGCGCGGCGAGGTCTCATCCCACTGCACCATGATGGTCTTGCCCTGCACGGTCTTGATAATCGACGTGTTCATGTCGCCGCCGCGACCGAAGTCGAGCTGATTCCATTTGTGATCGGCGGGGAAGTTCGCCTTGCCGTACAGTGTGCGTCCACGTCCGGGCGATGAAAACGACGACAGGCGCCCGAACTGGTCGTCGCCACGCGCCAGACTCATGTACTGCGCCACGGGCCCCAGGCCGTGACACGGGTACAGATTGCCGTTGCGCCTGGCGTAGTGATACGTGCGCCACGAGCCGGTGCCGCGCTCGACTTCCTTCATCTGCGCGCGCAGGTCGTGAATATAGGCGGCTTCCGCATGCAGCAGCTCGCCAAGCAGCCCCTGCCGGACCATGTTCAGATACAGCAGCTCTTCGCGCCCGTAACACACGTTCTCCATCAGCATGCAGTGACGACCGGTCTGCTCTGAGGTGTCGACCAGATCCCACATCTCCTTCACGGTGAGTGCGATGGGAATTTCGACAAACGCATGAGCGCCGCTCTGCATCGCCGCAATGGCCATCGGCGCATGCAGCTCCCACGGCGTGGCAATGAACACCGCATCCGGCCTGGTTTCGGCCAGCATCGTTTTCCAGCTGTTCGGATCGCTGTAATACAGCTTCGGCGCGTGGCCCTTTTCCTTGGCACGCGTCTCCGCGCGCTGCGCGAGGTCCTGATACAAGTCGCTGATGCCGACCACCTCGGTGCCCTCGATCGCAGACAACTGTGTGGTGTGGCCGGACCCGCGTGCGCCGACACCAATCAGGGCCACGCGCACCTTGTTGAGCGTGGGTGCGGCAAAGTCGCCGCGATAACGCGCGCCCGCTCTGCGCCGAGGCGCCGAGGCCTGGGCCCCGGCCAGCGCGGGCCATGCGGCCATCGTTGCCGTCAGCCCGCCAAGGGTCTTGAGAAAGCCACGACGAGCAGTGTGTTGCGCCATGCGCGGATCTTAATCGACAATTTCCGGGTAATCTCCCCAAATGCGTCTTGTCATTCACATCCACGACCTGCCGATGTGGTCGTTGCCGTCGGCGCAGGTGAAACGCATTCAGTGTGCGCTGCCCGACGTGGAGGTGGTGGACGTGCGTGAGGACGAGGCCCTCGCTCACGCGCTGGCGAGCGCGGATGTTGCGCTGGCGACGCGGATGACTGCCCGTGACCTTGACGCCGCCTCGGCGCTCCGCTGGGTGCACTCGACGGCCGTGGGTGTCGGCGGACTGCCGCTGACCGCGCTGGCCGCGCGGGGCATCCCAGTGACCAACACCCGCGGCGTACACGCCGAAGTGATTGCGGAACACGCGCTGGCGGTGTTGCTCGGCCTCCGTCGCCAGTTTCCGGCCGCCGCCTCCCATCGCGCCGCGCGCACGTGGGGACAGCGCGAGATGTCCACGGTGCCGGTCCCCAGACTCGCGGTCACCACGGTCCTAGTGCTCGGCCTGGGCGCCATTGGTGAGCGGTTTGCCACCTTTGCGTCAGGCATGGGGATGTCGGTGATTGGCATTCGCCGCGACGTGACCAGAGCGCAGGTGCCCGGCGTCATGCGCGTGGAGCCCCTGTCGGCCCTGCGGGATCTGCTGCCCATTGCAGATGCCGTTGTTGTGACGCTCCCACACACGGCCGAGACACACATGCTGATCGGGAAAGATGAACTCGCGCTCATGAAACCCTCGGCGATGGTGATCAACGTCGCGCGAGGCACGCTCATCGATGAAGCGGCGCTCAGCGACGCCCTGACCGCGGGGCGCCTTGGCGGTGCTGGCCTCGATGTGTTCACCCGCGAACCCCTCGATGCCTCCAGTCCGTTATGGACCACCCCGCGCACCATCCTGACGCCCCACACGTCCGCCTTTGACGGCGACTATTGGACCCCGGCAGTCGACTTGTTTCTCGAAAACTGGCATCGCTTCGTGAACGGGGAACCCCTGCAGAACCTCGTCGATGCCCAGCGAGGCTACTGACCCACGCCACCCACTAGATGGTTTTGAGACTCGATCCCTTGCCCGAGACGATGACGCCGATGGTCACCACCGATAACAACAGCCCGTTGAAGATCATCACGGTGGGCGCGGAGTACATGTCGGCGAAATAGCCTGCGATCAGGGCGCCGATGGGGCCGCCACCGCGCAGCGCGACCATGTAGATGCTGACGACGCGCGGTGGCGGCCCCATCGGCGCCCTGATCGCAGG